>NZ_JBMBTE010000026.1:0-53177 GCF_048897285.1 Rhodococcus sp. O3 | reverse complement strand
CGCTTGTCGAGTTCGAGTGCGCGGTACTCGAACACGAGCCGCGTCGCACCGGGGCGCAGTTCCGCAGCGCGCGACGCGATGCGCGCGTGTTCGTCGGTGAGCCGGCGCAGGTCACCGAAGCCGTCGAGGGTGGGCAGGGGCCGGCCCGTGCGGCGTCGGACCGCGAGGATCTCGCGGGTTTGCTCGTCGAGGTACCCAGCAGCCAGACACAGGGCTGCGGCGTCGCTCAGCGGCGCGTGCCGGCCGTCGATGCGGCCGTGCTCGCACCACTCGCGTACCTGACGGTCGATGCGCTCGCGGCGCAGCGCGGGCGAGTCGAACATGTGCTCGTCGGACATCATTCAGGGCCTCCTCGCGGTGTCCGGACCCTTCCACTGTTCCAGAATCCGTGACGGTGCGACACGGACACCGCGCGCGAGGCACCGGGAACGGCCCGTCGACGTGCGCTCGTTTTGGAGACCGCCGGGTCGGATTACGTGAGATGGGTCACAGAAGTCAGGGATTTCGACCGATTTGCCGCGCTCTTTCTTGACAGATGGTTGAATTTGTCAAGTTGCCGACGGCATGTGGCGGCGATACCGGCGGGTAACCTCCCGATCGGCCTCGGCCGCGTGGTTACCCATCGGTGTTACCCCGGAGTACGTGCGTGACGCTCGCCACACCCCGCATGGTTGACCCTTCATCGAAAGCCCAATTCGCGCCCTGCGCAACGCTTTCCACCACACGAAGGGTGGATGCGCAAGACCCCTAGGGTGTCGATATCCAAAACGTGACAAACCCTCATGTTTGGTTCATGCTTGTTACCGGAAGGATTACCCGTGCGGGGACGGTCATCGACGACGATGGCCGAGTGTGGCGGGAAACCTGCCGCAGAGCCGTCCGCCGGGCCGGGGTCGACCCGGCACTTCGGACCCATGACCTGCCTTGCCCATCATGAGGAGTCGATCGATCACATGCACACGTCCGCGTTGTCAATTCGTGACATTGTCGGCGTTCTGATCGGTTAATTTGTCTTCCTCATCGGGGCGGAGTTTCGACGAGCGTCGCTACGAGCGCGCACAACCTTGGAGAACGGTGGCAACGAGTATGTTCAAGCGGATCGCAGTTGTTAACAGAGGTGAGGCGGCAGTCCGTCTCATCCGCGCAGTCCGGGAGCTCAACTCCGAGCACGACTACGACATCAAGACGATCGCGCTGCACACCGACGCCGAGCGGCGGGCCATGTTCGTCCGCCAGGCCGACGAAGGCGTCACCCTCCGGCCGTCCACCACGGCCGCGACGTCCTACCTCGACCACGCCGAGCTCGAGCGCGCCCTCATCGAAGCGAAGGCCGACGCCGTATGGGTCGGCTGGGGCTTCGTCGCCGAGGACCCCGCGTTCGCGGACCTGTGCGCCAAGCTGGGCATCACCTTCATCGGCCCGTCCGCCGAAGCCATGCGCCTGCTCGGCGACAAGGTCGAAGCCAAGATCCTCGCCGAGAAGGTCGGTGTGCCCGTCGCGCCGTGGTCCGGCGGTCCCGTCGAGAACCGCGCCGACGCCCGCCGGCACGCACAGGCCATCGGATACCCGCTGATCATCAAGGCCCGCTCCGGCGGTGGCGGTCGCGGCATCCGCAAGGTGTACGCGGAGGACGAGCTCGAACTCGCCCTCGAACGCACCCAGGGTGAGGCCGAGCGTTCGTTCGGCGACCCCGTCGTGTTCATCGAGCGTCTCGTCACCGACGCCCGCCACGTCGAGGTGCAGGTCATCGCCGACAACCACGGCAACGTGTGGGCACCCGGTGTGCGCGACTGCTCCATCCAGCGCAAGAACCAGAAGGTCATCGAGGAATCCGCGTCGCCGCTGCTCACCAAGGAGCAGTCCGATCACCTGCGCAAGGTGTCCGCGGACCTGGTGCGTGCCGCCGGATACAGCGGCGCCGGCACCGTCGAGTACCTGTACCAGCCCGACCTGAAGATCTTCACGTTCCTCGAGGTCAACACCCGCCTGCAGGTCGAGCACCCCATCACCGAGGCCACCACCGGCATCGACCTGGTGAAGCTGCAGATCCTCGTCGCCGCCGGCGAGGCCCTGCCCGGCGACTGCCCCACCGAGTTCGGGCACGCCGTCGAGGCCCGCCTCAACGCCGAGGACGCCGACAACGGCTTCGCTCCGGCGCCCGGCACCGTGCAGCTGCTGAAGTTCCCGCTCGGCTCCGGTCTGCGCGTCGACACCGGCATCGCCCAGGGCGACGTCATCCCGCCCGACTACGACTCGATGGTCGCCAAGATCATCGCGTGGGGCCGTGACCGCGACGAGGCCCTGGCCCGTCTGCGCACCGCGCTGCGCGAGACCACCGTCGTCCTCGACGGTGGCACCACCACCAAGTCGTTCCTGCTCGAACTGCTCGACCGCCCCGAGGTCATCGACGCCTCCGCCGACACCGGCTGGCTCGACCGCACCGGCGCCGGCACCGCCACCGGCCCCAGCCGGGTCGCGGACGTCGCGCTGATCTCCACCGCCATCGACGTGTACGACGCCGACGAGGCCCGCGAACGCTCCGCGTTCCTCACCTCCGCGCGCGGTGGCCGCCCCCGCGCCGGCCACACCGTCGGCCGCAAGATCGAGCTGAGCTACCAGGGTCAGGCCTACGAGCTGTTCGTCGGCCAGGTCGGCCCGCACCGCTACCGCGTCGAAACCGGCAGCGGCGAACTGGATGTCGACGTCGATCGTCTCGGCGAGTACGAATCGCGCGTGACGGTCGCCGGACGTCGCCACCACGTCGTCTCCATCGCCGGACCCGCACACTTCCTCGTCGAGGTCGACGGTGTCAGCCACCAGATCAGCCAGGACGAGGCCGGTGTCGTGCGCACGCCCGCACCCGCCGTCGTCGTCGCCGTGCCCGTCGCCGTCGGCGACGAGGTCGAGGCCGGCCAGACGCTCGTGGTGCTCGAGTCCATGAAGATGGAAACCGCCGTCCGCGCACCCTTCGCCGGCAAGGTCCGCGAAGTCCTCGCGGTCGTGAACTCGCAGGTCGACGCAGGCGCTCCGCTGCTGCGCGTCGACCAGGTCGCCGAGGAGACCGTCACCGCGGTCGTCGAGCGCGTCCAGTTCCCGACCCCCGCGCCCGCGATCACCGGTGACGCCGGTGCCGACGCCCTCGCGCGCATCGACGCCCTCGAGGCACTGATCACCGGCTACGACGTGTCCGCCAAGCGCACCGCGACCCTGCTGAGCGAGTACGACCGCCTGCGCACCGAAGCCGGCAAGCAGTGCGACCTGGTCCGCGCCGAACTGTCGCTGCTCACCACGTTCGCGGACGTGTGCGAGCTCTCGCGCAACCGGCCCACGCAGGACGAGGAGTCGGGCGACAACCGGGTGCACAGCCCCCGCGAGTACTTCCACGGCTACCTGCAGTCCCTCGATGTCGAGGTCGGCGGCCTGCCGGACAGCTTCCGCACCCGCCTGTCGCGCGCGCTGCGTCACTACGACGTCGATTCGCTCGACCGCACCGGCGAACTCGAGGAGGCCGTCTACCGGCTGTTCCTGGCGCAGCAGCGCATCGAGACCGCGGTGCCGGTGGTGTCGGCGCTGCTCGAGCGTTGGCTCGCGAACGTCGAGACCCCGCGCCTGTCGCACGAACTCAACGAGGTCCTGGACCGGTTGATCGTCGCCACCCAGGTGCGTTACCCGCTCATCGGCGACGCCGCCCGCAACCTGCGGTTCCGGTTCTTCGAGGAACCCGTCATCCGCAAGGCCCGCGAGCAGGTGTACGACGGCGTGCGCGGCAGCCTCGCGTACCTCGCCGACAACCCGCAGGCCGCCGACTACACGCAGCGCATCGAGGCCCTCGTCGCGACGCCCGAGCCGCTGATCGACCTGCTCGCGCAGCAGATCACCCGCCCGGAATCGGTGCCGGGACCGCTGCTCGAGGTGATCACCCGCCGCGCCTACAAGATCCGCACCCTCGAGGACGTGCAGTCCGACACGGTCGACGGCCGCCAGTTCGTCACCGGCAACTTCGACCTGCGCGGCACCCGCCTGTACCTCATCTCCGCCGAGGCACGGCATGCCGAGCTGTCGGCCGCGCTCGACTCCGTCGAGGCCGCCGCGAAGCCCCTGCCGAGCATCGAGAACCTCGTCGTCGACCTGTACGTGGCGTGGAACGACGCCCCGGCCGACGCCGACGCACAGGCCGAAGCGCTGCGCACCGAGCTGCTCGCCCGCCCGGTCACCGCCACGGCTCGCCGCGTCACGGTCACGGTGTGCCACACCGACACCGCCGAGGAGCACGTCTTCACGTTCCGCCCGTTCGCCAGCGGATACGCCGAAGAGCACAACATCCGCGACATCCACCCGCTGACCGGTCAGCGACTGGATCTGTGGCGGCTGAAGAACTTCGTCGGCACCCGCCTGCCCGCGAACCCTGACACGTACCTGTACCACCTCGTCGCCAACGAGAACCCGTCCGACGAGCGGTTCATCGCGCTCGCCGAGGTCCGCGACATCGCGCCGCAGCGTGACGAGACCGGTGCGATCGTGTCGCTGCCCGCGTTCGAGCGGGCGCTGGCCAGCTGCCTCGACGGCATGCGCCGGGCGCAGGCCGCCCGCGGCAACCGCCGCCTCGACTCGAACCGCGTGGTGCTGTTCGTGTGGCCGGTCGTCGAACTGACCCTCGACGAGCTCAAGCGCGTCGGGCAGGGTGCGGCGCCGATCACCGTCGGTGCCGGGCTCGAGGAGATCACCGTCATCGGCTGGCTGCGCGACAACCCGGAATCCCCGGCACGCGAGGTGGCGCTGCGGTTCTCGTACCGCTCCGGTGCCGGCGTCGTGGCCCGGGTGACCGAGCCGCCGAAGGAGCCGCTGCAGCCGCTCGACGAGTACACCCAGAAGGTCCAGCGCTCCCGGGCGCGCGGCACGGTGTACCCGTACGAGCTGGTTCCGCTGCTCACCAAGGGCAACGGCAGCTTCGTCGAATACGACTTCGACGCCTCCGGCGAGCTCGTACCGGTGGACCGCCCGTACGGCCGCAACACCGCGGGCCTGATCGTCGGCGTCGTCACCACCAAGACCGCGCGGTACCCCGAGGGCATGACCCGTGTCGCGCTGTTCGGCGACCCGACCAAGGCGCTCGGCACGGTCGCCGAGGCCGAGTGCTCCCGCATGGTCGCCGCGATTGACCTCGCCGAGAAGCTCGGCGCCCCGGTCGAATGGTTCGCCCTCTCCTCCGGCGCGACCATCTCGATGGACTCCGGCACCGAGAACATGGACTGGGTGTCGCGTGGCCTGCGCCGCATCATCACGTTCACGCAGAACGGCGGCGAGATCAACGTCGTCGTCACCGGCATCAACGTCGGCGCGCAGCCGTACTGGAACGCCGAAGCGACGATGCTCATGCACACCAAGGGCATCCTCGTGATGACCCCCGACAGCGCGATGGTGCTCACCGGTAAGCAGTCGCTCGACTACTCCGGTGGTGTCTCGGCCGAGGACAACTTCGGTATCGGTGGATACGACCGCGTCATGGGCCCGAACGGGCAGGCGCAGTACTGGGCACCGAACGTCTCGGCCGCCGTCGAGATCCTGTTCGGGCACTACGAGCACGCGTACCTCGCACCGGGAGAACGCTTCCCGCGCAAGGCCGAGTCGAACGACCCGATCGACCGCGACGTCCGGGTCTACCCGCACGTGCACCCGTCCAGCGACTTCACGACCGTCGGGGACATCTTCTCCTCGGAGACGAACCCGGATCGCAAGAAGCCGTTCGACATCCGCACGGTGATGCGCGCCGTCGTCGACCAGGACCACGCGGTGCTCGAGCGCTGGGCCGACATGGCCGACGCCGACACCTCCGTGGTGTTCGACGCCCACCTCGGTGGCCACGCGGTCACGGTCGTCGGCATCGAGTCCCGCGCGATCGCCCGCAAGGGCTGGTTCCCGACCGACGGACCGGACCAGTGGACGTCGGGCACGCTGTTCCCGAAGTCGTCGAAGAAGACGGCCCGCGCGATCAACGCGGCGAGCGGTAACCGGCCGCTGGTCGTGCTCGCGAACCTGTCGGGCTTCGACGGTTCCCCCGAGTCGCTGCGCAACCTGCAGCTCGAGAACGGCGCCGAAATCGGCCGAGCCATCGTCAACTTCGACGGCCCGATCGTGTTCGTCGTGGTCTCCCGCTACCACGGTGGCGCGTTCGTGGTGTTCTCCGGCGCACTGAACGAGAACATGGAAGTGCTCGCGGTCGAGGGCTCGTTCGCGTCGGTGCTCGGTGGCGCACCCGCCGCGGCGGTCGTGTTCACCCGCGACGTGAACAAGCGCACCGCGTCGGACCCCCGTGTCGTCGAACTCGAGGCTCAGCTCGCCGCCGCCGAGGACGGCGAGAAGGCCCGCCTCGGTGTCGAACTCGCGACGCTGCGCACCGCGGTGCGGTCGGAGAAGCTCGGTGAGGTGGCCGCCGAATTCGAGGCGATCCACAACATCCAGCGCGCCCAGGAGGTCGGTTCGGTGCACCGGATCGTGCCGGCAGCCGAACTGCGTCCGCAGATCATCGCCGCCATCGAACGAGGCATCGCCAAGACCCTCGCGTAACACGGCAGTAGCCGAAGGGCCCCGCACCTATGCAAGGTGCGGGGCCCTTCGGCGTCTCGTGCTGTGGGTCGTGGGTGTGGTTGTGGCCCGCGGTTTTTCCGAGCGAATGTACCGTTCGGCTCCCAGATCGACGGAATGTACCGTTCGCTCGGAAGGGGGCGGGGTTCGCTCGGGAGAACCGGGGTCAGTCGAGGGTGCGGATCCAGTCCGCGAGCACTCGTGCGACGTCGTGGGGAGCCTCGGGGATCAGCGCGTGCCCACAGCCCGGAATCAGGGCCGTGGTGACCTTCTCGGCGCCGAATTCGTCGACGAGTTCGCTGCGGGTCTCGGCGGGGCGGAAGACGTCCTCACCGGCCTGTACGTCCAGCAGCGGCGACGGAGCGACCGTCCACCACGATTCCTTGTCGGTTGCCGCCATCGCGGCACGCTGGGCCACGATCGCTTCGGGCCACCAGCCTCCCAGCCACTCGGACGGGTCGTGGCCGGGCGCGAAGAACACCGCGGCGAGTTCCTCCAGGCGTTCCTCGTCCGGCAGGGTCAGATCCGAGCATCGCGCGACGCGCGCGGTCAGCGAAGCGGGGAAACGCCGGGCGCCGGCGGCGAGGACGGCGACGCCGCGCACCAGATCGGGCCGGTCCGCCGCCAGAACGCGGGCGACGTAGTGGCCGAAGGCATGACCGGCCACCACAGCCGGTGCCGCGTCGAGGCGCTCGAGCACCTCGGCGACGTCCCGAGCGAGGTCGTGGAGGTCCAGGCCGTCCATCGGCCCCGTGCTCGCGCCGATGCCACGCGGCTGGGGACGCAGCACCCGAAAACCCGCTGAGGCGAGATCGCTTGCGACAGGATCGAAGTCGAGGGAATCGCGTCCGAGGGACGGCAGCAGGACGACGGTGGGACCGGCGCCGTCGACGAGCACCTCTATCCGGACGTCGCCGAATCGGACCGTGTGGTTGTCACCCATGTCCGTCACCCTAGTGGCCCCCGTGCGCTCCCCCGATCGTTCCTGCGGCACGGCGTGTCAAATCGGACGGATAGCGCGGGTGAGTGTGGC
Organism: Rhodococcus sp. O3; assembly: GCF_048897285.1. Lineage (NCBI taxonomy): Bacteria > Bacillati > Actinomycetota > Actinomycetes > Mycobacteriales > Nocardiaceae > Rhodococcus > Rhodococcus sp. O3. The sequence goes on along the minus strand of NZ_JBMBTE010000026.1, from coordinate 45,562 downwards.
ACCGTGCGCCAGATCAGGCCGCTGTGACCATGTTCACATCGAACGGGTCACTTCTTGAGGAGTCAACACGGACAAATGTTTCCGGGCCGTGACCTCGAACTATTGCTGCACCCAGTGCATTCCACACGCGGTTCACAGCTTCACCCACCACCGATGCACTCGAACGGCGTACTTCCGCTTGCACCAACGATTTTCAAACATACCGACCGAATGTTGCCCATTACCTTGATACTTCAACCTCGAAACTCGAGTACTCCAGTTCCCCTCGGCAGGTAAACAATTGGTGAAGTCCACTCGGACATGCCGTTGGCACGTACCCGCCGGTACATGCAGGACGCATGACCAGTTCGGTGCCGGAGATGGGCCCATCGATCATCGAAATTCATTCTCCACCATGCGTTTTCATGACTACCGTCGTGCTCGTAGGGCCCAAGGTCCTGACCGCGATACGGACATGACAAACCGCGAGGGATGTTGCAGGATCGCTGTTGTCAGCAACCACCCCCGCGAATGAGATTTCGATCCTTTCGGCCTACAGCGGCTTTCGCCGCAACCTCGGAAAGCAGCAGGGGCATCCGAGGTCAGGGGCCGGGGTGCCGGCCGAACCCGACGACGGTTCGCGCTCGCATCGACACACCTCGCGTCGAGGACGACCAGAGCAGGAGATCAAGAAATGACCAGCACCCTCGAACCGTCGACCACCACGGCCACCGCATCCGGTAACAAGCTCCGCGGACGCGTCGCATTCGTGACCGGCGGAACCCGCGGGATCGGTGCGGCTATCAGCCGCAGCCTCGCCGCCCAGGGTGCCACCGTGGCCGCGGGATACGGCCGCAACACCGAACAGGCAGCGCAGTTCCTCGACGTTCTCAACAGTGAGGCCGGGGAAGGCGCCAGCATGAGCGTGCACCAGGGCGACGTGTCCGACCCCGCCGAGTGCCGCCGCACCATCGACGAGGTGATCGAGCGCCACGGGCGTCTCGACATCCTGATCAACAACGCGGGCATCACGATCGACCGCACCGTCCCGAAGATGACCGACGACGACTGGAACACCGTCATCTCCGTGAACCTGTCCGGGGCCTTCTACCTCGCGCAGGCCGCGATGAAGCACATGCTCCCCCGCGGCACCGGGCGCATCGTCAACGTCTCGTCCGTCATCGGCGAGACCGGCAACATCGGCCAGGCGAACTACGCGGCGTCCAAGGCCGGGCTCTTCGGCCTCACCAAGACCCTCGCCCGCGAGGCGGCGTTCCACCTCGCCCGCGCCGGCAAGCTCAACGACGGTGGCATCGGCCTGACCATCAACACCGTCACCCCCGGCTTCGTCGCCACCGAAATGGTCGACGCCATCCCGGACAAGGTGCTCGACCAGATCAAGGAGAGCATCCCGGTCAAGCGCCTCGCCCACCCCGACGAGATCGCACGAGTCGTGCACTTCCTCGCCGCCGACGCCTCCTCTTACATCACCGGCCAGGTGTGGGGCGTCAACGGCGGCCTCGACATGTGATCTCCCCCAGTTCCAAACCTCTCCCGAACGGCAGATCGTCCACATGCAGCAATTCGAAGTGAATCGACACGGGCAAATCGTATTCCCGTGCAACTTCTTTCCCGACCTCGACTTCTCGACGATCACAAGTCTCGAGCAGCTCGATTCGATCATCCGGCGCGACTTCGACACGAAGGCGCCGACGGTCTCGGAGATCATCGCACGCAGCGAGCGGGGCGCCTACCGATCGAAGACCGACATCATGCGCGACATGGCGCTGAACGTGTACTGGGCGAATCGGTTCATCATCACGATGTTCGAGAAGCGTCCGATGCGATGGGGCGACGTCCCGCGCACCCGCGACGATCTCTACATGCCGGCGCTCACTCCGTGGCCCGGTAGCGAAGCTCGCGCCGCGGAGGTCGAGACCGCGTTCCGCGCCCTGCCCTCCGGGTCGGACGCCGCCGCCGAGGACCGCATCTTCGACGTCCTCTTCGACGTGTTCGCAGCGCGTAAGAACATCGCGACGGACCTTCCGACGGTCCAGCCGACCGTCGCGGAACTGCTGACGGATCCCGGCAACATGACGTTGCGGCTCGGCAGCTACGACCCGGACTTCCGTCGCTACAGCTACGACGAGATCCTCGACGTCAGCGAGGACGTCGCCGAGCTCGAGGCCCTGCACCGCTGGGCGATGGTGCTGCACAACCAGCAGCCGTGGGATCGCACCCAGGCCGAGCTCGTCGCGGTCGGCGACCTGAAGGACGACGACTACGTGGTGGTTCTCCATCCGCGTGATCGTCATGTCCAGCGCTTCATCGCCAAGGCACTGGCCGAGCCCGCGCCCGGGACGCTGCTCGCACCGGCGTCCCCGTACTCGGCGCAGGAGCCGGTTGCACCGGCGCGGCCGTTCCCGCCGATCGACGTGCGGCGCGACTTCGCAGTCCAGCCGCGGATCGAGGCGTTGTCGGCAGTGCACGGCGACACCGTCTGCACGAACGAGGACCTGATCCGCAATTCGGCCTACAGCTGGTCGCCGATGACGGCGGACGAGATCTCCGCGAAGACGGGGATCGAACAGCGCCGCTACACCTCGGGCAGTTTCGAGGAACTCGCGCTGAAGGCAGCGAAATCGGCACTCGCCCATGCGAATCGGGGTCCCGAGGAAATCGGCGGCGTCATCGTGTGCACGTGCACCAGCTCCCGGCCCATTCCGTCGCTGGCCACCTGGCTCTGCGGCGAACTGGGTATCGGCCAGACGCACGCGGCGTACGACCTGGTCGCGGCGTGCGCGGGCCTGCCGTACGGCCTCTCCGAGGCGACCCGCATCCTGCAGCAGGTCCAGCGACCGGTGCTCGTGGTGTGTGTCGAGAAGTTCTCGGACAAGGTTGGCAACGTCCGACCGTCGCGGATGATCTTCGGTGACGGCGCGGCTGCGATCGTCGTCGGCGTCGCGCCGGAAGGTACCGAAGCCGATATCGAGTACCTGCAGACGTTTGCCGGTGGCCCGGCCAGCGAGATCAACTCGATCATCTGGCCGAACCCGGACTTCGACAACGCCATCACGGTCTACGGACCGGAGGTCAAGTCGCTGGCCGGCAGGTACCTCGGGCAGATGCTCGACGAGCTGAAGGAACTCCCCGCGCCCGACGGACGGCAGGGCACGCTGCTCGACAACATCGACGTGGTTGTTCCGCATCAGGCCAACAAGACGATGGTGCTCGAACTGGCCGCCGCGTCCGGCCTGGCAGCCGACCGGCTGTACTTCAACATCGACAAGGTCGGCAACGCGTCGTCGGCGAGCATCCCGCTCGCGGTCGCCGACGCCGTCCGCGACGGTGTGATCACTGAGCCCGTCCGAGTGTTCGCGCCCGGCTTCGGTGCTGGAGCGGTCGCGGGATTCTCGGTCATGCGTATCGATCCGGCGGTCGTCGCGCCGGCCTGATACGCGACACGCGCGGAATTCGGGAGCCGCGCACGGCATCCGGGACTTCGTAACAACAGTTCCGGATGCCGCGATAGTCCGGTTCGGTCGGCCGATCGGCCGACCGAACCGTTTCCCGAAAGGAACAGCACGAATGAAGTTCCGCCGTATCGCGATTGCCGCGCTCGGCTGCGTTTCGCTCACCGTGGTCGCCCCCACGACCGCGAACGCGTTCAGTCTCACGGATCTGCTGCCGAAGGGTGTCGCCGACGCCTTCCCGAGCGGATCCGCGGGTCTGTTCGCCCCGCCCCCGCCGCCTGCTCCGGCTCCGGCACCGGCCGCTCCCCCGTCGCAGACCCAGCCTGCACCTCGATCCGCGCCGAGCACCGGCTACAAGAACTGCACCGAGGCGTGGAACGCCGGTGTCGCCCCGCTCTACCGTGGGGAGTCCGGCTACGCGCCGAAACTCGACGGCGACAGCGACGGCATCGCCTGCGAGAAGGACCCCCGCTAGGAACGATCGGGACCCCCCGGAAACGATGATGGGACCGTTCACCTGGTCTGAGCAGGTGAACGGTCCCATCACCGGTAGTAGGGCGGGCGTCAGAGCCAGCGGGGAGGAGTGACCTCTCCACCGGTGACACCGACCGCGCCACGGCCGGCGGCCCAGCGCACGACGCCGGCGAGAGTACCGCGCACGGTGTGTTCGACGGTTGCGTCCTCGCTCACCCGCAGCGGTTCGCGTCCGTCGACCTCGAGGGCGAGACCCGCGCCGAGGTCCTTCTTCCGCCACATACCGACGATGTCGTCGAGCAGCGAATCGAGAACCACCGCGGGGAAATCGCCGAAGCGGCCACCGTTGCCGAGGTCGACGGCGTGGATCCACACCTCACGGGTGCGCATCCAGGCGGTCTCCTCGGCCGGCACCGTCCGGCCCTGCGCGGTGCGGACCTGTGCCTGCCACGCCGATTCCGGAAGGTTGCGCCACTTCTCGTCCAACCGGGCGACGGTGTGCGCGAACAGGTTTCGCAATGCGGCCGGGTTGAGGGTCGCACCCTCGGCGATCTCCTGCGCCCGCTGCTCGGTCGACTCGTACATCGGCGTCTCGACACCCGTTGCGGCCCAATCCATCAGCCGGCAGAGCGCCGCGGCGTTGTAGCCCAGGTGCGCGACGAGGTGACGACGGGTCCACCCGTCGAGCAGGGTGGGGCCGTCGAGCTCTTCGTCGGTCAGTTCCGCGAGACGCTGCGACAGGTACGCGGTTCCGCGGCGTGCGATGAGCAGCCGCTCGGACAGTTCGAGATCGTTGAATCCCACGATGTCCTACTTGATCACGGTCTTGTTCTTGACGGTGCCGAGGCCCTCGATGGTCACCTCGCACACCTCCCCGTCCTGGATGTAGCGGGCGGGCTTGCGGGCATGGCCGACACCGCCGGTCGTGCCGGTGATGATCACGTCACCCGGCTGCAGGGTCACGATGTGGGAGATGTAGTCGACGAGCTTGGCCGGGGTGAACACCAGATCGTTGGTGTTCGACGACTGCATGACCTCACCCTCGAGACGGGTCTCGATGGCGGTGCCGAGCTGGTAGTCGGTGTCCAGGAACGGACCGAAACCGCTGGTCTTCTCGAAGGTCTTGCCCTGATCCCACTGCAGCGTGCGGTACTGGTAGTCGCGCATCGTGTAGTCGTTGATGACCGAGTAGCCGGCGATGTACTCGGCGGCGTCGGCCTCGTCGACCTGGTAGGCCTGCTTGCCGATGACGACGGCGAGCTCGGCTTCCCAGTCGAGCTGCGACGCGGCGTAGGCGGGGACGACCACGTCATCGTAGGGGCCGGTGAGGGCTTCCTTGAACTTCGAGAACAGGGTCGGGTACTCCGGCAGGTCGCGGCCCATCTCCTTGATGTGGGTCGCGTAGTTCAGTCCGACGCACACGATCTTGCCGGGTGCGGGAACGACCGGCGCGTAGTCGGCGGCGGCGAGGTCGACGGTCTTGCCCGACGCCTGCTCGGCCACGGACTTCCAGTCGGCGTCGGCGAGCAGGGCCGACAGATCGGCGTAGCCGTCGATCACGGTGGCGCTGGAATCGCTGTCGACGCGGACAGCGGCGGTGCCGCCGTCGAGACGGAGAGTGGCAAGTCGCATGGGGGTCAGGCTCCTTCGGAGATGATGGTGCGGTTGAAGTGCAGACGCTCCACGATCGGCGCGTCGGAGAAGGCGAACAGGTCGATGCCGTTGTCGGTTTCGAGCGACCACTCGGTCCAGGACGGCACCACGATCATGTCGCCCTTGGTGACGTCGTAGCTCTTGTCCGCGAGGTGGAAACGGCCCTGCCCCTCGAAGACCTGGAAGACCACCGAGCCGACGTCGCGGCGCGCGCGGGTCTGCGCCCCCGCCCGCAGGCGGTGGAACTCGGCGCGGATCGTCGGCATGACGTCGCCACCGGTGGTGGGATTGGTGTAGCGGATCGCGGCGTGGCCCGGCTCCGGGGTGGCGGCGTAACCCTCGTCCTCGAGGGCGAGCTGCTCGTTGAGCGCGCGATCGGTGTACACCCAGCGGTAGCACGCGATCGGCGAGCTGGTCTTGCGGTCGACGCCGACGAGCGGACGCAGACCCGGGTGGACCCACAGCCGCTCCGAGCGCGAGATGTCCGGGGTGCCCTCGTCGGTCACGCCGTCGGAGCCGAACTCGAAGAATCCGGTGTCGGTGTAGTTCACGAACGGGATGTCGAGGCCGTCGATCCACGCCATCGGCTGGTCGGTCTCGTTGTGGTGGCCGTGGAAGTTCCAGCCCGGCGTGAGCAGGAAGTCGCCGCGGCGCATGGCGACCGGGTCGCCGTTGACCACGGTCCACACGCCTTCGCCTTCGACGACGAAGCGGAAGGCGTTCTGCGAATGACGATGCTCCGGCGCGGTTTCCTTCGGGCCCAGGTACTGGATCGCCGCCCACAGCGTCGGGGTGACGTACGGGACGCCACCGAGACCGGGGTTGGCCAGCGCGATCGCACGACGCTCACCACCGCGCCCGACCGGCACGAGATCGCCGGCACGCTGCGCCAGCGGGTACAGCGTCGACCACTTCCAGACGAAGGGCACGGCCTTGGAGGTCGGGACCATCGGCATCAGATCGCCGAGCTGGGTCCACAACGGATTCAGGTGTTCCGTCTCGAAGTCGTCGTACAGCTTCAGAAGCTCGGGATCGACAGGCTCGGTGGCAGTCATGAATTCTCCTCTCGGCAACGGTGCATCTCGTTGTCCGGCGTTGTTCCCAACCTAGGTGGGTCGAATCACGACAAGCCAACTATTTCTGCTGTGCAGAATACTGGGCGTCCGTTCCCTCGATATCGGCGATGTCGACCTCGATTCCCCGGACCGCCGCCTGCATCTGAGCGACGAGCTTTCCGCGCAGATGCTGCCGGTACCGGGTGATCGGCACCGCGGCCGTGACGGCCCCGATGGCCGTGCCGCGCGCGTTGCGGATTGCCACTCCGAACGCCGCGACGCCGGCCTCCGTCTGCTCGACGTTGACCGCGAACCCGACGTGGCGCGCGGCCTCGAGTTCGTGCACGAACTCCTCGAACTCGCCGATGGCCATCCGGCGGTCGGTCTCGTACGCGGGCGTCGGCCCCTGGCTGATGCTGGGCTCGTCCGCGGGACGCAGATACAGCTGCTCGAGGACCGAACGCGGGAGTTCCGCCAGGAGGATGCGCCCGCCGGCGGTGAGCTCCGCAGGTAGCACCTGACCTCGGCGATCGCCCACACGCAGGATCGATTCGGTCTCGGCGGTCCACAAGAACCGGGCCTGGGATCCCACGCGGATCACGAGGTTGATCGTCTCGCCGGTGAGTGCCGCGAGTGCCTCCATGTGGGGCCGGCACATGTCGGTGAAGTCGCGCGTCCATCCCTGCCGGGCGGGACCGACACCCAGCGCCGGCCCCGGGTGGTACATCCGTTTCTCGTCCTGCACGGCGAACCCCCGGTACACGAGCATCGCGAGCAGACGGTGCGCGGTCGACGGGGCCGTGCCGAGTTCCTGGGCCGCGTCCTTCAACCGGAGCGCGCCGGCGTCGCGGAGCAACTGGAGCAGGCGCAACGCGTTGTCGACCGACTCGAGCATGTACGTCGGCTTCCGGATCTTGTCCCTGGGTCTTTTCTGCACAGCAGAACTTTATTGCACGGATCGGTGGTGCGCACCCACGGTTGAGGAATGCTTTCCCCCAACGAGGCTTCATCGACGCGGGCCACCGGCAGCATCACCCTGCCCCGCGCCCACGTGATCGCGGTGATCGTCTGCTGGCTCTTCGTCGTCTTCGACGGATACGACCTCATCGTCTACGGCAACGTGATCTCGAGCCTGCAGGCCGAGTGGGGTATCAGCGCGTCGACCGCGGGCACCCTCGGAAGCCTCGCGTTCGTCGGCATGATGATCGGTGCGGTCCTCGCCGGCCGGTTGTCGGATGCGATCGGACGGAAACAGGCCGTCATCGGCTGCGTGGTCGTCCTGTCGGTCTTCACGACACTGTGCGCGGTGGCACCGGGACCGATCGTCTTCGGCCTCCTGCGACTGGTCGCCGGTATCGGGCTGGGTGGTCTCGTGCCCACGTCGAACGCACTGGCCGCCGAACTCGTGCCGAACAAGTGGCGCGCCGCCGTCGCCACCATGATGATGTCGGGCGTCCCGATCGGCGGTTCGATCGCGGCCCTGGTCGGTATCCCGGTGATCCCCCACTGGGGCTGGCGCCCGATGTTCGCGTTCGCCCTGGTCCCTCTGGTGATCCTCGTTCCGCTCGCCATGAAGGTGCTGCCGAATCATTCGCTGCTGGAGGCCCATCCCGACAGTTCCGAGGGCGGGTTCAAGGCACTCCTCGGCGCGCGGTTCCGCACGATCAGCATCATGTTCGCGGCCGTCACCATCGTGACGCTGCTGGCGTGGTACGGCCTCGGCACCTGGCTGCCCAAGCTCATGCAGGGTGAAGGCACCGATCTCGGCAATGCACTCACGTTCTCCCTGGCCTTGAACCTCGGGGCGGTCGCGGGCTCGTTCATCACCGCCTGGGGCGGGGTGCGCTTCGGATCCGTGCCGACCAGCATCGTCGCGGCGCTCGTCGCCGGTGTCGCGCTGCTGGCGTTGCTGCTCGATCCGCCTGTCGCCGTGGTCTACCTGATCTTCGTGCTCGCCGGGGTCGGCACCCACGGCACGCAGGCGCTGATCATCGCGGCGGTCGCCTCCTACTACCCGGACCATCTCCGCGGCACCGCGCTCGGCTGGGCACTCGGCGTCGGACGCATCGGTGCCGTCGCGGCCCCGCAGCTCGGTGGCTGGCTGCTCGCCGCCGGACTCGGCGCCGACTCGAATTTCGTCCTCTTCGGCATCAGTGCACTGATCTCGTCGCTGCTGCTGACCGTGATCTGGAAGAAGTTCCCCGCCAGCGATCGGACGTTGCGCGGTCCGATCCTGACCCACTGATCACCGATCGCGCAGCGATCCCAAGTGACCGATCGCGCAGCGATCCCAAGTGACCGATCGCGCAGCGATCCCAGACCCCCATCCCCGCTTTCACGACCGAAGGAGCGTCATGTCCGATCTGAAGGACGCACGAGTTCTCATTGCCGGTGGCGGCATCGGCGGTGTCGCCAACGCCCTGGCCCTTGCACAGAAGGGTGCTCAGGTCACCCTGTTCGAGCGTGCTCCCGAGTTCGGCGAGGTGGGCGCCGGCCTTCAGATCGGCCCGCACGGTTCCCGCATCCTGCAGTCGCTCGGGGTGTACGACGAGGTCATCGCCAAGGGCGTGCTGCCCAAGAACCTGGTGTTCCGGGACGCCGTCACCGCGGAGATCCTCACCAAGGTCGACCTCGGCCGCGACTACCAGCAGCACTACGGCGGCGTGTACTTCGTCGTGCACCGCTCCGATCTGCATTCGGTGCTCGTCGAAGCGGCCCGCGAGGCCGGTGCCGACCTGCGCGTGAACTCGCCCGTGCAGGACGTCGTCACCGAGGGCGACACCGTGCGTGTCATCCTCGAGAACGGTGAGGAGCACGTCGGCGACGTCGCGCTCGGCATGGACGGTCTGCACTCGCGGCTGCGTCCGAAGCTCTCCGACGACAAGCCGGTCGGCTCCGGGTACGTCGCCTTCCGCGGCACCTTCCCGATGCACGAGGTGCCGCTCGACGAGGAGATCGAGGACGTCGTGGGCTACATCGGCCCGCGATGCCACTTCATCCAGTACCCGCTGCGCCAGGGCGAGATGCTCAACCAGGTCGCGGTCTTCCAGTCGCCCGCGTTCCTGCGCGGCGAAGAGATGTGGGGCAGCCCCGAGGAACTCGCCCACGCGTACGACCACTGCCACGAGAGCGTGCAGACCGCGCTGAAGTACCTGTGGACCGACCGCTGGTGGCCGATGTTCGACCGCAACCCCATCGACAACTGGGTCGACGGCCGCATGATCCTGCTCGGCGACGCCGCGCACCCGCCGCTGCAGTACCTGGCGTCCGGCGCCGTCATGGCGCTCGAGGACGCCAAGTGCCTCGCCGACTACGCGGCCGAGGACCTGCAGGGCGACACGAAGAACTGGCCGAAGATCCTCCAGGACGTCAACGCCGAACGTGCACCGCGCTGTAACCGCATCCTGACGACCGGCCGCATGTGGGGCGACCTGTGGCACCTCGACGGAGCCGGCCGCGAGGCCCGCAACGAGCTGTTCCGCACCCGCGACACGTCCAGCTACAAGTACACCGACTGGCTGTGGGGCTACAGCTCGGACCGCAACCGCTGATCCTGTCGTCGAGCGCCGCCTCGCGTCACTCCCCGCCCGTGAGTGACGCGAGGCGGCGCTCGGCGCTCGCCAGCGCTTCCCGAGCGGCGGCAAGGTCTTCGCGCAGAGCGGCGAGTTGCCTGTGCATCCCGAGCGTCATGTCTCCCGGTTCCGGGATCGCCAGGACATAGGACCCGCTTCCGCGGCGCGTCTCGATCAACCCTTCCATCCGCAGCACGTCCTGCGCGTCCGTCACGACGGACGGCGAGACCCCGTAGTGGGCGGCGAGTTCGTGCACGCCGGGAAGCTGGTCTCCGACGGCCCATTCCTTCCACGCCAGCCGGTGCTTCAGGTCGGTGGCGACGTACTCGTACTTGTACCCCATGGGCCGACCGTAACAGTTTTACGCACAACTGACATTCCCTTTGCGGGGCGGGCACCTACCATTGCGCGCATGAGTGCGCTACGGGCCGCGGTCGTCGGCGGCGGGATCATCGGTGCCGCAACGGCACGCCGGCTCACCGAGTGCGGTGCCACGGTGACCGTATTCGAGAAGGAACACGACCTCGCCGCGCACCAGACCGGGCACAACAGCGGCGTGGTCCACGCCGGGCTGTACTACACGCCCGGCAGCCTCAAGGCACGACTCTGCCGCCGCGGCGTGGAGTTGCTGCGCGACTACACGACCGAGCGGAATCTGCCCTACGAGGAGTGCGGCAAGCTCGTCGTCGCGCTCGACGACAGCGAACTCGGCCGCCTCGACGCGATCACCGCCCGGGCCACCGAGAACGGGGTTCCCGGCATCCGGAGGATCGGGCCGAACGAGATCGAGGCGATCGAACCGCGCGCCCGCGGCATCGCCGCGCTGCACTCCCCTCACACCGCGATCGTCGACTACGTCGCGATCACCACCGCTCTCGCGGGTGACGTCACCGCGGCGGGCGGCACCATCCGCACGAGCACCGAGGTCACCGAGCTGAGCACCCGCGGCGACGAGGTCCTCGTCGGAACCGGGTCCGGCACCGAGGCCTTCGATCTCGTGATCACCTGCGCTGGACTGCAATCGGACCGCCTCGCCCGCGCCGCCGGTGATGCGGCGACCCCGCGGATCGTGCCCTTCTTCGGCGACTACTACCTGCTGCGACCCGAACTCTCGACGACGGTGCGCGGGCTGATCTACCCCGTGCCCGACCCGCGCTATCCGTTCCTCGGCGTGCACCTGACCAAACGCATCGACGGTTCGATCATGCTGGGCCCCAACGCATTCCTCTCCCCCGGACGAGAGGCCTACGACCGGCGATCCGGCTCCGCACGGGACCTGTGGGAGGCACTCGCCTTCCCCGGCTTCGCCCGGTTCGCGGTGCGCAACGTGCCCGCCGCCCTGCGTGAGCTGCGGACCGCGGTGAGCACGCGCGAATTCGTCGTCGAGGCGGCGAAGTACGTTCCCGGCCTCACCGTCGCCGACGTGGTGCGCGGACCGCGCGGGATCCGAGCCCAGGCCATGAACGCCGACGGCAGCCTCGAGGACGACTTCGTCGTCACCGGCCACGACCGTCTCGTGCACCTGCGCAACGCGCCCTCCCCCGGCGCGACGTCGTCGATGGCGATCGCCGAGTATCTCGTCGACGCCGCGCTGGAGCGGGTCGGTCGCTGATCGGGACGATCGACGCTCAGGCGATCGACTCGAGCCACCGGGTCATGACCGCGTGCGCCTGCGCGGACGTCTGCGCATACACGGACCCGAGTTCGGCGAGCACCGATTCGGCGGCGCCGACGCCGAGGGTGTCCTCGAGGGCGCGGCGGTATTCGTCGATCGCGAGCCACTCCGCGGCGACATCGGGACCCGCCTCGAGGTGGAACTGCACACCGTAACTGCGGCCGTGCCGGAACAACTGGTTCGGATACGCCGGTGACGACGCGAGCAGCGTTGCCCCACGCGGTAGATCGAATGTGTCGCCGTGCCACTGCAGGGTCGGGAAACTCGCCGGCAGCTCACCCCACACCGGGTCCGAGACGGACTCCGCGGTCAGTTCCACATCGCAGACCCCGACCTCGGGTGCCGCACCGGAGTACACCTTCGCGTCCAGCGCAGCGGCCAGTAGCTGCGCCCCCAGACACACACCCCACACCGGAACGTCGGATGCGAGAGCCGAACGCAGATAAGCGATCTCGTCGTCGATCCATGGAACGACCGCCCCGTCGTTCGCGCCCATCGGGCCACCCATGACCACGATGCCCCGGTAGCCGACCGTCTCGGGCAGCGGCTCTCGCCACAACCTGACCGTGTGCACCGGACCGACCTTCTCCAGTGCCGGCAGGTAGTCCGCCGGGCCCTCGCATTCGACGTGTCGCAGTTCCAGGAAGCCAGTTGTCATCGGCACATCATCGCAGCCGAATGTAACGTGCGGTAGTCCGGTTTCAGAGCCGGGGAGCGGCGGGCCGGCGACGAGACATCGCGGCGACCGCCTTGCGTCGCAACACATAGCGGCGCAACGCCCGCCGGTCGGCCGCGGTGACCTCGATCCCCCACATCTCCTGCGCGATCGGATGCATCAACGTGCGCACCGCACGGGTGGGCACCCGGCGCTGCACCCAGTCCCGCGGGCGCATCACCTGATCCCGATAGAAGTCGCCGCGCGGGGTCCGTTGCAGCACCGTGCGGCACGTGTCGTCGAACCAGCCGGTGAACTCGGCCCACGTGTCGGGCAGTCCCCGGTCGCTGATCCCGTACCGCCGGAACCACGCGCCGCAGTCGCGGTACAGATCCTCCCGCTCGCCGGCTGTCAGCGGTCGCACGAACGTCTCGATCATCGTGACGAGCGTGTCCACGTAGGTGGCGTGCTGGAACTGGAACAGGTCCGGGTTCAGGCTGTGGTAGCGGCGGCCGAGATCGTCCACGCCCTTGATGTGTTCGTGCCCGCGCCGGATGATCGACGACAGGTCCCTGTCGTCGTATGCCATCCGGATCAGCAGCGGAACGGTGTGCCGTTTGTGCAGCCACAACCGGCGCGGGGTACGGGAATGTTCCATTCCCGCAGCGATCGCCGGATGCAGCATCTGCAGGCCCACCGCGCGCGGCAACGCGAGCAGGAACCGTCGGTCGCCGAGAAACCGGAGCAGCAGCCCGTCCGGGTCGATGTCGGTCGAGTGTGCAACCACCGTGAGCTCGGACTCCCGACGTCAGATGATGTTCTTGCCGGACTGGATGCGACGGCGGAGGTCCACCATCAGCGCCAGGCTGCCACCGTGCCGGATGAACTTCGGGATGAACCGGTTGACGAACGAGACGAAGACGAACAGGTGCTCGAAACGGCGGCGGTCGTCCTCGCTCCAGCTGTACCCGAGCTGTTCGCGGAAGTACGGCGGCAGGGTCCCGATCGTGAGGAACTTCAGCAGATTCCCGAACATGATCCGCATCGGCCAGTTGATCATCTTCAGCCCGACGAGATCCTGCAGGAACTGCTTGGTGGTCTCGTCGAACACGACCCGTTCGCAGCCGCGGTTCCAGTACCGTTCGAAGTCGGCACGCGTGGCGGGCCACATGTCCTCGGTGACCTGCAGGGTCGTACCCAGTTTCGATGCGGTCGAATAGAAGTCCTCGATCTGCTCCTCGTCGAGGGTGCCGTGCAGCAGCTGGTAGCTGTCCTCGATGCCGACGTATAGGCACGCGGCGACCCACATCTGCAGTTCACGGTTGAACGCGTTGTACTTCACCGGGCTGGTCTCGTCGGAACGCACCTGCCGGTGCGCACCGTTGACCGCTTCACGGAACGCGAGGCGTTCCTCGTCGGTGCCCAGGATCGCGACCGCGAGGTACTGCGTCGTGGTGCGGGCCCGCTTCCACGGATGGTGGACGAGCGAGCCGGACGTCACCTTGCTCTCCATCACGCCGTACGCGACCTCGGGCCAGCCGAGCTGCATGATGACGTTCGCGGCGGCGCCGGCGAACGACCAGAAGTCGATGGCGTCGGACAGTGCGTGCTTCTTGCGACTCCACCGGTTGGGGCCACTGGTGATCTTGATACGCGTGCGCGCGGAGGTCAGCACGGGTTCGGTATCCACGGCGTCGTCGAGGTAATGCGCGGGCATTGGGTCCTCCTCAGATTCTGTTCGGACGGGTGCGCCGGACAGGCGCGGGATGTGCGTTTAGCACTGTCAGTTCCCTCCACTGCCGATGCCCTGGAGGAGCATCCGCCAGAAGGCCGCGAGCTCTTCGCCCGCCGGGATGAGAATCGGATCGGCGACGGCCGGGGGTCCGATCAGCGTGCCGGGCGTCGTCCGGTTCGCAATACCGAGATCGTTCGGCCTCGGAGCGTTCTGTGCGCCGCGCTGGCCGTGGTCCTCGCCGGGCGGGCAGTAGTGCGTGAGATCGACCGTGATCGGCGACTCGTCGCCGAGCTGCCGGCGCGGCGTGTCGTACACGCACACCGGCCCCTGGGTGGCGATGAGCGCGAAGTCCGCACGGTCCCCGTGCACGATGGATTCGAGCGCGGCCAGGCCGCGAGGAAGGGCGACCAGGCCGGTCTGCAGCGCGGCCGAACGATCCGAGATGATCGGGGCGACGTCGACGAGGTTGGCGAGCACCGCCGCGAACGACTCCTCGTTGGCGGCGAGCACCCCGTCGGCGCGGCGCATGGCGTCCGGGGTCGTCGTCATCATCTCGTTGATCCGGTCCTCGTTGGCGTACAACGTGTCCGCGATCGTGCGCGCCGCGGCCATGCCGTCGACGAACTCCTCCGAGTTGTCCGCCATGGTGGACGTCAAACCTGCTGTGCGGCTGAGGAGTTCGGTCAGATCGGTCGCGTGGATTTCGAGGCGGCCGGACAGGTCGTCGGCGTCGGTGATGAGCCGCGCCAGATCGGGACCGAGCCCCTGGAACGCGGCGCCGAGTTCGGCACCGACGGTGGCGACGGTGCCGGGTTCGACCGTCTCGAGCAGTGCGGCGGTGCTCGCGAGCGTTTCGGCGATCTGGACCGGCTGCTCCTCGGCCGGCATCTCGATCGAATCGCCGTCCACGAGGTACGGACCGTGGTCGACGCGCGGGAAGATGTCGACGTTGAGCATGCCGGCGAGCGTGCCCTGGGTGATCTTCGCGATCGAGTCGGTCGGGATCTCGGTGCCGCCTTCGAGCTCGAATTCGATCCGGGCGCCACCGCGTTGCGGGTCGACCGCCACCGCGGACACGGCGCCGACCTGGACACCGCGATAGGTGACGACGGTGCCCTCCGAGACCCCGAGCGCGTCGTCGACGTGGGCGGACAACCGCATCTCGTCGCCGAGTCCACGCGGGCCGACGATGTAGTAGATGCCGTAGGGCACCACGATCAGGGCGGTCAGCACGAACAGGACGAGCTGGACGAGGACGATCTTCTTCATCGGGTGCCTCCTCCGAGCATCTCCTGCAGCGACGTGGGTGTCGGTTCCGGTGGTGTCCCGGTGAAGTAGCCACCGGTCAGGATCGTGTCGATGCTCTCCGGAATCTCGAGCGCACCGTCGAACACCAGGTAGTCACCGCGCACGGACTTCCCGAACGCATCCATGAACGCGTTCATGGCGGCGAGGGTCCCGCCCATGCGGTCGTTGAACGCCTGCAGGGTGGACGCGACCGTCCCGGCGTCGGCCAGGAACCCGGCCGGGCCCTGCGGCACGGCACCGGTCAGTGTCTGCACGTTCAGGGCGAGACGGGTCGTGGAGTCGAGAAGCGTGGAGATGGAATCCCGTTGCGCGACGAGCACTTCGACCGCCTCGGCGGTGTTCGCGAGATACGTGTCCATCGTCTGCTCTTCGTCCGCCATGCGGCGGGTGACGTCGGCGGCCAGTGTCATCGCCTCGTCGAACGCGGTCTGCTGGTCGATCGCCCGCGTCATCAGGTCGGTTGCGGTGTCTGCGAGTGCCTGGACCCGATCCGACCGTCCGGTGAACGCGACGTTCAGTTCGTCGACGACAGTCGCGAGCTGATCCATGCCGCTGCCGCTGACGACGTTGCCCAGGGACGCGAGCATCGTTTCGACACGCGGCCCGAGATCGGTGTTGTCCACGTCGATGACGTCTCCGTCGGACAACCGATCCGGCGCCGCGTCGACGGGGTTTATCAGCCGCAGGTAGGGACTACCGAGCGCGGACGGAATCTCCACCGAGACGAGCACATTGCTCGGAACCTCGAGTTCCCGCTGCAGCGAGACCTGCAGGCCGGCGCCGGTGGTCGTGGTGTTCAGGGACGCGACGCGGCCGACGATCTGCTGCCCGTAGCGGACGTCGGCGCCGAGGACGATGCCGTCGGCGCTCGCCAGATGCACGTCGACGTCGAACGCCCCGGCACCCGCGGACCGGCCGACCGGCAGGTCCTGGATGCCGTAACCGCAGCCGGACACGACGACCGTGCCGGCGACGACGACCGCCAGCGCGGCGAGACGGACCGCTCGCCGGGGCGGAACGGTGGATGTCGGGGTCACGGGTTCCCTCCGGTGATGGCGGTGACGATTCCCAGCGGGTCGGACGCGCTGATCGGGAACGTGATGGGGTTGGTGAAACCGGCGCCGGTGCACAGGGGCAGCGGATGCTCGGCACACAGTGGGCCGGCGACCGCGAACTGGGTCAGGTTCGTCGACACGTTCAGCCGGATTCGGCTGCGTCCGTCGGGTCCGACCGTGTTCTCGAGGTTCTGCATCATGAGCGGCACGAGATCCATGAACTCCGCGAGCCCGGCCTGGTTTTCGGTCAGGGCATAACCGAGTCCCTCCAGGTTCGCCGAGATCGCACCGAAGCTCTCCTGGTGCTGGGTGACGAAGCTGTCCAGTTCGGCGAAGACCGTCTGCAGTTCCTCGAGCGGCACGGTGATGTCGAGGTCGGCGTCCTGCCACACCGTCGACAACGTGGACATGTCGTCGACCATGCTGTCCAGGGACACCTGGCGCGCATCCATCGCCTCGATGAGCGTCGCCAGGTTCTCGACGAGCACCGAGAAGTCTTCGGAGGTTCCCCCGATGACACCGGTGGCGGCGCTGAGGTCACGGATGGCGTTGTTGAACGCCTCGCCCTGGCCACCCCACGTCTGCGCGCTGCTCGCGAGCACCGAGCCGACGTCGCCGCCCTCCGGTCCCATGAAATCGACGAGGGTCGAGAGGCTGCCGAGCATGCCGTCGATGTCGATCGGGGAATGCGTGCGTTCGACCGGGATCGTCGACTGATCGGGCAGTTGCGGGCCGTCGGTGTAGGCCGGGCCCAGTTCGATGTAGCGCTCGCTGATGATCGCGGGGCTCATCACGTAGGCGGACACATCGGCCGGAAGCTTCACCGATTCGGGGACGGTCATCGTCACCCGCACCGAGGTTCCCTTCGGTTCGATGTCGGTGACGGTGCCGACGCCGACGCCGAGGACGGCGACCTTGCTGCCGGTGTAGATGCCGTTGACGTACTCGAAGTCGGCGTGCACCGTCGTGACCCGGTCGGTGCGCCCGAAGATGTACCAGACGGGCGCGACGATCAGCAGGAGCGCGACCACGAGGAGCGAGACGATCTTCTTGCGGTTCGACGGCCGGGCCGGAGTGAGCTGTTCACTCGCCGGCATGTCCTGGATCAGCGACATTCCTGCATCACTCCCATCGCGCACAGAAGGTTGTCGGGCAGAACCGCGGCGGGTGTGGTGACGTCGGCCCAGGTGCCGTTGCCGGTGGCGTCGGTGACGGTGCGCAGCGCCGGCGGCAGCTGCGTCATGAGCGCGGCGATGTTGTCCGAGTTGCTCTGCAACGTGCCGGTCACGGCGGTCAGGTTGGCCACGAGCCGGTCGGCTTCCTCACGGTTTTCGACGAACGTCTGTGACAGGGTCGCGATGACGGCGCGGAGGTTGTTCGCGAGCCGGGTCAGCGCTTCCTTGCGTACCGACATGGTCTGCACGAGAGTGCGTGCGTCCACGGCGGTTCCGACGAGGGAGTCCTGCTGGTCGACCGCGATCACCGACAGCCGGCGCGACATCTCGAGCAGCTGGTCGAACTGTTCGCTGTGGCGCCCGAACGCCGCCGACGCCGCGCTGATCCCGGTGAGGGTGCGTTCGACCTGGCCGCTGTCGGACGGCATCACCTGCGACAGCGTGGTCATCATCTGTTCCATCGCGTCGAGATCGAGTTCCTGGGACACCCGCTCCGCACCGGCACCGACCTCGTCGAGCGAGTACGGAACGGTCGTGCGCTCGAGCGGGATGGTGTCGCCGCCGTCGTCGACACCGCCGGGGCGGACGTCGAGATAGCGCTTGCCGAGGACGGTTTCGAGGCGGACCGACGCGGTGGAGGTGTTGCCGACCGTGCGGTTGTCGTCGAGACGGAACTCGACGTCGACGTGGTCGCCGGCGAGCTCGATCTTCTCGACGCGGCCGGCCGGGACACCCGCGACGTACACGGGGTCGCCGGTCGCGAGACCGGCGGCGTTCGCGAATTCCGCTGTGTACGGTTCGGTTCGGGCGTGGTACCAGAACCGCGGGATACCGATCGCGGCACCGAGGCCGACGATGAGGACGACGATGCCGATCGTGCCGAGCACCAGCGGCATGTGCGTGGTGTTCTGCCGGCGGCCGAACCCGAACAGGAACTCGAGTGCGCCGACGAACACGTCGATGAGTTTGACCAGGAACATCATGGCAGCGTTCCCTCCCCCGTTGCGGGCGCCGCGGAGTTCTCCAGCACGTCCACGAGATCGTCGATGTAGGTGATCCCGATCGCGACGAGCGTGATACCCGCGCCGAGGACGACGAGGACGAACATCCAGGCGAAGCTCTGCAGAATCCGCCCGTTGTGTCCGCCGAGCGATCGCACCCCGCGGACGATGAGGTCGATGAGTCGTGTCAGTAGGATCATCGGCACACCGGCGAATGGGTCGGACCGAAGATGTTCACTTCTGCTTCGCCTGCTTTCAGGGTGAAGTTGCACAGGTAGAGGCTCACGAAGCTGCCGTACTGACCGGTGCGGTTGATCTGGTGTGCGAAGTCGGGGAGATTCGCGACCATGCGTTCGAACTCGGGGGTGTTCGCGATCCAGGTGTCGGTGACGGACGCCAGGCTCGCGAGCGAACGCGCGAATGCTCCGTCGGACTGCGCCATGATGTCGGCGAGCTCGTCGATCGTCGCGGTTCCGGAGTCGAGGAACCCGGCGATGCGCGTGCCGTCGCCGACGACGGAATCACCCAGTACGGCAAGGCCGTTCACGAGCGAGGTGAGCTCGTCACTGCGGTTGTCGAGCGTGCCGAGCAGCCTCGTCATGTTGTCGACGACCTCCCCGAGGATGCCTTCGCGGTCGCCGAGGCTGCCGGTCAGGGTGGCGACCCGGTCCAGGAACTGCACGACGGCGTCGCTGCGCCCGTTGAACGTGTCGGTGATGTTGCGGGCGAGGACGTTCACCTCCTCGGGCGGCAGCGACTCGAACAGCGGCCGGAACCCGTTCATCAGCGCCGTCAGGTCGACCGGCGGGGTCGTCTGCGAGATCGGGACCACCGATCCGGGGGCGAGCACCTCGGACGAGCCGGGTGCGTCGACCTGCGGTTCGGGCATCGTGATGGCCACGTACCGGGCACCGAGCATGTCGCCGTACCGCACTGCGGCCTGAACGTCGCGGGTGAGCACCTGGTCGCCCTCGATCTCGACGGTCACCCGCGCGAGCGCGGCGCCACCGTCCGTGTCGGCGACGTCGACCGCGTCGACCCGACCGACCCGCACCCCGGACAGGGTGACCGGGTTGCCCACGTTGAGGCCTTCGACGTCGGTGAACTCGAGGACGTAATGGTCGGTGGAGCCGCGGACCGGAACCGCGAGGGTGTTGAACACCAGGGATCCGCAGATCGCACCGACGGCGCAGTAACCGACGAGCGACACCACCTGGGAACGCTCGAGTTTCACGGGATCTGCACCTCGCTTCCACGAACGAGCGGGCCGAGGATGAACGTGAGCGCCGGATTCAGCGCGGCGCCGGCCTCTTCGAGCGAGGCGGGAACGGTCGCCTCGGCCACACCGAGTGCGTCCTCGAGCAGACTCAGCGGTTCGGCTTCCTCGGGGCCGCCGACGATCCGCTTCGGCGCATCGTAGGTGCCGTTGCCCGGACTGTTGCATTCGAGGCCGGTGAGCGGCCCGTAGACCGGGCAATCCGCCGACGTGTACGGCATCGGATCGGCGAAGGACGGCACCGCGGTGATGTTGAACCGTCCGGACGCGAAGACCCTGGCGCCGGCGTTGCCGAACAGCCCGGCGTTCTCGAGCGTCTCGTACAGACCGCTCGGGTTGGCGGCGGTGGTCGCGAGGATCGTCCCGATCGAATCGGTGACGGTGATCATCGCGTCCCGGCGTTCACCGGTGAATCCGTCGACCGAGGCGGCGAGCAGCGTCGCCGCACCGAAGGCGTCGGCCAGCCGGTCGCGGTTCTCGACGATCGCGCCGGAGACCTCGGCCGCGGATGCGACCATGCCCACGATGTCCGGGGTGGCGGCCGACAGAGACCGCATCACCTCGACGAACTGCGGTGTGGCGTCGAGGAATTCGGCTGCGGCGGGGGCCATCTGATCGCTGACCGCGGCGAAGCGGTCGATGGTGCGGCCGATGGTCTCACCGTTGCCGTCGAGTGCGCTACTCAGGGCGCTCAGGGCGACGGAGAGCTGGTCGGGGCGCATGTCGTCGAGCACGCCGGCCATCTTCGTGAACACGTCGTACATCGCGACGGCTTCGGGGCCGGAGTCGACCGCGATCGTCTCGACCTGCCCGAGCGTGCCGATGCCGGACGCCGCGGTGGTCTCGATGCCGTCCGGGCCGGCGGCCGGATCGTCGGCCGCGTCGACGAGTTCGACGTAGATGTCACCGAAGAAGGTACGGGGCACGACACGGGCGAGCACCGACGACGGCACGAGTTCCGCCGCGTCGGAGTCGATCGCCAGCCGCACCTGGGATTCGGCCGAACCGGGCTCGACGGATGCGATCCGCCCGATCTCGACGCCGTGGTACCGCACGGGCGCACCCCCGTTGACGAGACCGACGGCCGCGGGCACCTCGACGAAGACGTCGTTGGTGTCCTCGAACGTTCCTGTACCGCGGAGCACCATGCCCACCGCGACGGCCAGCGCCGCGCAGACGCTCACCGCTCCGACGAGGACGAACCCGGTCTTCTCACGTGATGTGGGTCGATCCACGTCACACCCCCATTCCGGGAACTTCGGGAACCAGACCCCACAGCGCGAACGTCATCAACACGTCGAGGACACCGATCGACAGGATCGCGGTGCGCAGGGCACGGCCGGCCGCGGCACCCACACCGGCCGGACCACCCGACGCGTAGTAGCCGTAGGCGCAGTGCACGAGGCTGACGACCATCGCGAAGACCATGGCCTTGATTCCGGAGTACAGCAGGTCCTGGGGTGTCAGGACCAGATGGAAGAAGTAGTCGTACGTACCGGCCGACGCGCCGTTGAACACGACGACGACGAGACGCGTCGACAGGTAGCTGGCGAGCAGGCCGATCATGTAGATCGGGATGACGCAGACCATCGCGGCGAGCGTGCGTGTGGCCGCGAGGAACGGTATCGACTTGATGGCCATCGAGTCGAGCGCGTCGATCTCGTCGGAGATCCGCATCGCACCGATCTGCGCGGTGAAGCCGACACCGACCTTCGCCGACAATGCGATCGCCACGACCACGGGCGCGAGCTCGCGGGTGTTCGCGACCGCCGACAGCATGCCCGACATCGTCGTCATGCCGACGAGTTCGAGGCCGCGCTGTGTTTCGACACCGAGCATCATGGCCGCGGCCAGCGACATCGCGAACACGATGCCGATCGTGCCGCCACCGGACAGCAACGACTGGGTGCCGAAGCTGACCTCGCTGATCTGTGCGATCACATGCTTGCGGAACTTGCTGAGCGCGTACGGAATGGACGCGATCGTGCGGACGTAGAACGACACGTGCATGCCGAGCGTGGCGAGATTGTCGCCGACGCGGTGCGCCGCGCGGGTCGCGGTGTGGGCAGGTTCTCGGGCGGTCAGGGTCAACGGAATTCACCCACCGCCGGAACGATGACCGTGTACAGCGCCGAGAGCGCGGTGTTGACGATGAACACGAGCGCGAACGCGATGACGACCGCTTCGTTGACCGCGTCGGCGACACCGCGCGGGCCGCCCTTGGTGTGCAGCCCCTTGAACGTCGCGACGAGCGCGGAGAGCAGACCGAACACGGCGGACTTGACCAGTGCCATAACGAAATCCGCGGGGCGGCCGTACTCGGCGAAGGTCGCCATGAACGTACCGGCGGGAAGATGCTGGACGTAGATGTGGTACAGCCAGCATGCGCCGACACCGCCGAGTGTGACGATCGAGCACAGCGCGAGCGAGACGACGACGGCGCCGACGAGGCGGGGTGCGACGAGGCGCTCGAGGACGTCGAGACCCATGACCTCCATCGCGTCGATCTCCTCGCGGATCTTGCGCGAGCCGAGATCGGTGCAGATCGCCGAACCTGCCACGCCGGCGAGCATGAGCGCGCACACGAGGGCGGAGGCCTGGCCGACGATGATGAAGGCGACGACGGCGCCGGAGTAGCCACCGGCACCGATCCGGCCGGCGAGTTCGCCGACCGACACTGCGATGAACACGCCGACCGGGATCATCAGCAGCAGCGACGGTCCCGTGCACACACGCCCGATGAAGAGCGTCTGGGTCACCGTCTCGTACAGCGACAGCCGGCGTCGCAGCACGGCGACGGCGAGAACGACCAGCGACTGCACGGCGAATCCGATGAGGAAACCCCCCTCGGTCGCGACGTCGCGAACCGGCCCACGAGGAGCCGGCAATTCATAGGTCATCTACTGCATCCCTTCGGTTTTCACACAGGGGTGGCTCCGTCGATCGGGTACGGAAGCAGACGTCGATTCAGGGTGAAGTGTGACACACCCACCGACGCTGGGCAAGAGCTAAGTGAACAACGATTCTCACCGGACAGGGCGCGTGTGTCCACGGAGGGCGGGGCGGAACGGACCGTCCACAACCTGGGAATATCCGGTTTCCGTCAGTGCTTTTCGCCGAACAGCCGGTGTGGTCTACGATGCACCGATCGGACGGTTAGGAGAACGCCGATACTGCCCGCTACGCCGTGCCCTAGGTCATGCAGACGTTCGAGAACGTGAGCACCGGCCAGCAGACGATGGAACCGAGGAACGAGATCACCAGGTCGACACCCTCCATATCGGAGAGATGCGAGGTGTGGGTGAGCGTCCAGATCACACCGATCAGGCCGTAGGGAATGGCGACCAGGATGACGAGACCGATGAACTCGGCGACGGACATCTCGTAGGACAGGACTTTGCGTGCGACATCGAGCACCGATCGGACTCCTGAACGATGGGCGGACAGTAGGTCGGGACGCCGGGTGTCCCCTGCAGCGCATCCATGCCCTACCCCCTCGGATGTGCATCCGTGCCAGATCCGGATGCGACGGACGCGGAGGAGGCTATCACCGGACATTCGCAGAACTCCCGATTTTGTGAACAATCATTCCGTAGGGTTCGTTCGTTGGTCGGGCATCCCTCATCGCGAGTAATTCCTGTTCACAGCGGTGAAGGCCGAAAGACCCTGTAACGAGAACGGGGCGATGCCGGATATATGTGGACAGCGATTCGCAATTGTCGAATTGGCATATGCTCTCACGGAGCGACACACTCCCAGTGAGCGTCATCCGGGCAACACCGACAGGGCAAACCGAGCGAACAGAGGCAGGTGCGCGTGGTCAGCAAGACTTCCTCCCCCCGGGTAGAGCGCCGGTCGCGACCGAAGGACCGTCGCGACCGGATTGCGACCGCAGCCGCGATCGCGTTCGCCGAGCGCGGCTACCACGGGGTGAGCGTCGAGGACATCGCCGCCGAAGTGGGAATCACCAAATCCGCTCTCTACCGCCACTTTCCGGGAAAGTACGCGCTTTTCCTCAACTCGGCCCTGATCCTCCTCGACGCACTCGAAGCCGCACTCGAGCAATCGTCGGATCCACTCCCGGGCAGCGCCTACGATCAGCTCCGCGCACATCTGTCCGCGATCATCGGCACCACCATCACGCATCGCCACACCGCGGGCATATACCGCTGGAAACGCCGGTACCTGCAGAAGGAGGACCGGCTGCCCATCCGCACGCGATCGTGGGAGGTGAACCGCGTCATCCGCGAATGCGTCATGCGGATCCGGCCCGAGTTGTCCGACAGCGATGCCTTCGTCACCGTCGCCGCGATGCTCAGTGTGATCGGCAGTATCACCGCGCACAGCCTCGTGCTCTCCCCGCGACGCACCGAGCAACTCCTGCTCGACGCGTGCACCGCGATCGCCGAATGCGATGCCGGCTCGTCCGGCACGGGCGTAACCGTTCCCGAGGCTGTGCCCGAGCCGGCTGCAGTCAGCAACATGCGTGAAGATCTCCTGCGGGCCTCGGTCCATCTCTTCCACGACCGGGGGTACGCGGAGATCGGGGTCGAGGAGATCGCCGCCGCGGTCGGCCTGCCGGCGTCCGGGGTGTACCGCTACTACCCGTCGAAAGCCGACATCCTCGCGGCCGCGTTCTACCGGGCCCTCGACGGACTCGAAGCGGCGGTCGCCGAGAAGCTTCGCACCGCCTCCGATCCGCTCGACGCGGTGCGGGCGCTGACCGCGGTGTACGTGGAACTGTCGTTCTCGCAACGTGAGCTGATGTCCGTGTACTTCGCGGAGCTGGTCCACGTCGCGCCCGGCCCGCGCGCGGACCTGCGGCTGCGGCAACGCTCGAACATCGAGCAGTGGGCGGCCCTCCTCCGCGAGGTCCGCCCGGGGCTGTCCGTCGTCGAATCACGGTTCCTCATGTACGGGGCGCTCAACCTGGTGTCCGATCTCGGGGTGTTCCTCGGGCCGGCCGCCGCACAGCAGGAAGCACCGCGCATCCACAATCTGATGATGATCACCCTGCTCGGTTCGAACCTCCCGGAGGGATAGTCATGGCACGCATCGCAATCGTCGGCGGACACGGGAAGGTGGCCCTGCACCTCGAGCGGCTACTGGCCGAAGCCGGGCACGAGACCACTGCTCTCATCCGCAATCCCGACCACGCCGACGATGTACGCGCAGCCGGCGGCAACCCGGTGGTCGCCGACGTGGAGCACCTCGACGTCGCGGCGCTCGCCGATCTGCTGCGCGGTCACGATGCGGTGGTGTGGTCTGCGGGCGCGGGCGGCGGCAACCCGGCGCGCACCTACGCGGTGGACCGCGATGCCGCGATCGCCTCGATGACCGCGGCGCAGCAGGCGGGTGCGCGGCGCTACGTGATGGTGTCCTATTTCGGGGCCGGACCGGACCACGGCGTCGCCGAGGACAACAGCTTCTTCCCGTACGCGGAGGCGAAGGCGGCCGCCGACGCCCATCTGCGTGGCACCGACCTGGACTGGACCATCCTGGGTCCGGGCTCGCTGACGTCCGATCCGCCGACCGGGCTGATCGACACGGGTTCGGCCGCGGCCGGGGGCACGGTGAGCCGGGCCGACGTCGCAGCGGTCGCCGCCGCGGTGCTCGACCGTCCCGTGACGGTGCACCGCACCATCGAGTTCAACAACGGCCTGACACCGATCACCGCGTTTCTCGATGCTCTCGGCACGAATTCGTGAACCTGCGATCGCGGGAGCGCCCCCGGCGCTAGATTCCCGGGTAGTTCGCGACCGCACACACGGCGACGGGGGCACGGCCGATGGAGGCATCCGATGAGACCTGGGATTCGGGCATGGCCTGCATGCGGCTCGGGTCGGGTGCGCCGTTGGTGCTACTACCAGGCCTGAGCTCTGATCATCGGGCGCCGAAGGGATTCGACCGCAAGGCGCAGCTCGGTGCGATGGCTCCGTACGCCGCACGCCGTGAGGTGTGGTGGGTCAACCGGCCGGCGGGCCTGGCCGCGGGCACCACGATCGCGGACCTGGCTCGTGCCTACGCCACCGCGCTACGCGCCAGGTTCGACGTGCCCGTCGACGTGATGGGTACCTCCACCGGCGGGAGCATCGCGCTCCAGCTCGCTGCGGACTACCCGGACGTGGTGCGCCGGCTCGTCCTGATCTCCTCGGCACATCGGCTCGGCCCAGGGCGCCGGGTCCAGCGGGACGCGGCCGCGGAGGTACGGGCGGGTCGTCCCCGCCGCGCGATGGCCGGGCTCGCCGCCGCGACCGCCGCGCACGGTTGGTCGCGACGTCTGCTGTGGGTCGCCGGCTGGCTGCTCGAACCCGCTATGCGCGGGGACGGATACGACGACATGCTGATCGTCATCGATGCCGAGGACCGCTTCGACCTGTCGGACCGGCTCGCGGACATCCGCTGTCCGGTGCTGGTCGTCGGCGGCGACCGCGACGGCTTCTACAGCCCCGATCTCTTCGCGAAAACCGCGGACGGCGTCGCGAACGGACGGCTGGCGCTGTATCCCGGTGTCGGGCACGTGGGTGTCATGCGGATCGAGCAGTTGCCCGGCGACGTGCTGGACTTTCTCGACCACTGAAACGGTCCCGAAAGCGCTGGAAAGCACTGGAACACCGAATGCCGCACCGGCGGGGCCGGTGCGGCATTCGGGTGTGGTCGGTCAGACCTGCGGGGTGAGCTCCGCGACCCGGACCGGGGAGGTGTCCGCCGCAGCGGCCACGGCCTCCTCGAACTCGCGGCGTCCGACCTGCGAACCGAGCACCAGGGCGAGCCGGGCGAGGAAGGCCTCGCGGTCGGACTCGTCGGCCTGGTCGATCGCGGCGGACAGACCCAGCCACACGTTCTCCCGGCGCGCCTCGTCCTCGGTGACGGCCTCCGCGGGACGGGCCGGAACGGACGGACCGTCGGGGGCGGTGCCGGAACGCAGAGCGGCTGCGACACCGGACAGCTCGGCCACCGGGACGCGGCAGAGCAGCAGTCCGTCGGGGCGGATCACGAACGCCTCACCGGCGGTCGCGCCGAGAGCCTCGATCAGATCCGGTGCGTCGAGCACCGTGGCCCCGGCCGGGGCGGCCTCGACCGCACCGCCGACGAGGACGGCCCGCACGCTCTCCGGGGACAGCGCCGCACCGAGCTCGGCCGCGGCGGCCACGAGAGCCGAGCTGCCGTCCGCGTCGAGACCGACACCGAGCACCGCGAAACCGGTACCGCGCACCACGTTCAGCGACGAGTCCTCGGTGCCGGCCGCGGTGACGACGCGCACCTTCCGGTCGTCCACCGGGTCGCCCGGCAGCACACCGGTGACGCCCGCGGCGACGGGCCAGGTCAGCGGGGACAGCCGCGCGTGCGTCGCGCTGGACTGCCGCGGGTTGATGAGGTGACCGAACTCGGGGCGGTGCACCGCGAGGGCCAGCACGGCGTCGCGGGTCGTGCGGTAGCCGTGGCTGCCGGGCGACATGATGAGCGTGGACTTGCCGGCGTTCGCGACGTTCTGTTCCCAGGCATGGTGCCGCTCGGCCGAGTAGGCCTGGAGCAGCGCGGGTTCGGCGTTGCCGTGGATCACGGCGGCGAGCTGCCAGGCGAGGGTTTCGGCGTCCTCCATGCCGGAGTTGAGCCCGCGCACGCCGAAGATCGGCACGAGGTGCGCGGCGTCGCCGGCGAACAGGAGGCGGTCGTGGGTGAAGTCGCGCAGGGCCAGCGCGCGGGCGTTGTAGAACCCGTGCCACTCGAGCGTCCACGGCAGGTCGTTCTGCAGCCAGTCCAGGTGCTTGGTGATCCGTGCGCGGATCGCGTCTTCCTGGGTCTCGATCTCGGCGTCCTCGGACGAATCGAGCTGGTAGTCGATGCGCCAGATGTTCTTGGGCTGCTTGTGCATGATGATCGTCGAGCCGGGGTTGCTCGGCGGGTCGAACCAGACCATGCGCTCGGCGGGCAGCTCGGACTCCCAGTGGATGTCCGCGATGACGTAGCGGCCCTCGTAGTTGGTGCCCTCGAGGCGCAGCCCGGCGAGTTCACGCATGCGGCTGCGTCCACCGTCCGCGGCGACGACCCAGCGGGCACGCAGGTGGCGCTTGCCGTCGGCGGTGTCGACCTCGAGGGTGACCTCGTCCTCACCGCGCAGGATGCCGGCGATGCTCGCCGACCAGTACAGGGTGATCAGCGGGTTCTGCTCGATGGTGTCGACGACGATCTGCTCGTACTCCGACTGGGAGACGTTGATCATCGGCGGGCGCACGTCGAAGTCGCGCAGCGGCATCTTGAACTGCAGGACCTGCTGGTCGCGGTAGAAGCTGCGGCCGCCGACCCACGGCAGCACGATCTTCTCGAGCTCCTCGCCGAAGCCGAGTCGGGCAGCGGCCTCGAGGCTGTGGCGGGAGATGCAGATCGCGCGGCTGCCGAAGGAAACCTGATCGGCGGCCTCGATGATGGTGACCGGGATGCCGCGCTGGGCGAGGCCGAGTGCCGTGGCCATGCCGACGGGGCCGGCGCCCACGACGACGACGGGCAGTGCGTCGTCGGTGGGTTCCATCGACGCGAACGAGGATGCGGGGTACTTGGGCGGCTGGTAGTAGGTCGACACGAGGTCAGATCCCTTCCTTCTCGAGACGGGCGGGACGTGCGGGCGTGGAGGGCACGCGGAGGACGAGGATGCTCACGAGGCTGATCAGCGCGATCAGCACGAAGTAGCCGGTGATCGACCACGAGGTGCCGGTCTTCGCGAACAGCGTGGTGGCGATCATCGGGGCCAGACCGCCGCCCAGGATCGCGCCGATCTGGTAGCCCAGGGACGCGCCGCTGTAGCGCACGGCCGGCGGGAACAGCTCGGAGAACAGTGCCGACTGGGGCCCGGCGCAGCAGCCGAGGGTGAAGCCGAGTCCGGCCATCGCCAGGAACATGACCGGCAGGATCGCGGTGTCCATGAGCGGGAAGAACAGGGCGGCGGCGATCACGAGCGCGGCGGAGCTGCGGATGTAGACGGTGCGGCGGCCGATGAGGTCGGAACGCCAGGCGCTGAACGCCATGCCGGCCATCCAGACCGGGCAGGAGGCGATGAGCAGGCTCAGCATCGTCGTCTGCGAAAAGCCGAGTTCCTTCTCGCCGTACTTGAGCACGTAGACCATGTAGGCGTAGGCGATGCCGTTGGTGGCGATGAACGTGCCGCCGGCCAGGAGCACGGTCTTCCAGTGCTTGGTGAGGACCTCGACGATCGGCAGCTTCGCGTGGGTCTCGACGGTCTCGTCCTTCGCCGTCTGGAACTCCGCGCTCTCCTCGAGGCCGAGGCGGATCCACATCGCGACACCGACCAGGACGGCCGAGAGCAGGAACGGAACGCGCCAGCCCCACGAGTCGAAGGTGGCGTCGTCCATGAACACCGACAGCGGCAGGAAGACCAGGTTGGCGAGCAGCACACCGGCGGGCACGCCGATCTGGGGTGCGGCGCCGTAGAGGCCGCGCTTGCCCGCGGGGGCGTTCTCGGTGGCGACGAGCACCGCACCACCCCACTCGCCACCGACGCCGAGTCCCTGCACGAAGCGGAGCACGACGAGCAGGATCGGGGCGGCGACACCGATGGCCGCGTAGTTCGGCAGCAGGCCGATCGCGACGGTCGCGAAGCCCATCAGCAGCAGCGAGATCACCAGCATCGACTTGCGGCCGACCCGGTCGCCGAAGTGGCCCATGACGACGCCGCCGATGGGGCGGGCGACGAATCCGACGGCAAGGGTCGCGAACGCGGCGAGCGTGCCGGCCAGGTCGGACGACCCGGGGAAGAACTGGGGACCGAGGACGAGTGCCGCGGCGGTGCCGTAGATGAAGAAGTCGTACCACTCGATCGCGGTGCCGACGAAACTTCCGACAGCGGCCTTACGCGCGGTCGCGGCAGTGCCGGACGCCTCGCGCTTGTCGATAACCGTCATGGATGGGGACCTTTCGGGGGGAGGGCGGAAAACGTGACCGCCGACACCACGATGACGCCCCCACAACCCCGTGAAAAGCGCGAAATTTCCCGGTTATTCCACGACTCTCTCGAAGTAGGGCTGTTTCTGCACTTCGGACGGGACGATCGGCCCTGACGCGAAGGTGAGAAATTCCCGGGCCGCCCGGCTCAACAAGGCCCCGTCCTTCCAGGCCACCACCACGTCGACCGGTTCGGGGACGGGGTCGGTGACGTTGCGGACCGCGATCTCGAGGCCCTCGTAGGTGATGTCCCGTCGCGGGCGCGACAACAGCAACGTCCAGCCCAGCCCCCGCCCGACGAACGCCCGGGACGTCTCGAAGTTGCGGGTCCGGTACACGATGTTCGGGGTGAAACCGGCCGCACGGCACACCCCGAGTCCGTGGCTCGAACTCGGCGGTGAATCGAGCAGCACCATCGGTGAGTCCCCGAGGTCCTGCAGCCGGATCGGCCCACCGTCCGCCGCCAGGGGATGCGCCGCGGGCAGCAGCACCCGGGGGTTGCGGTGCCCGATCACGACGGTGCCCAGCCCGGGCTGCAGGTCCAGGGCGTACATCACGGCGACGTCCACCTCCCCGGACTCGAGCTGGGCGGTGAGCTGGGTCTGGTCGTCCTCGTGGAAATCGAGCTGCACGCGCGGGTGGGTGCGGATGAATCCCTCGAGCAGCGGGGGCAGCACGGTCGGTCCCAGCGACGGATAGCACCCGACCTTGACGCGCCCGACGACCTCGCCCGCCTCGGCGCGCGCGTCGGCCTGCAGCTCCCCCGCCTGATGCAGCAGGATCCGGGCCCGTTCGAGAACGCCTTCACCGGTGGGGGTGAGCTGGACGCCGCGGGCACGCCGGCGGATGCACAGGCGGGCACCGAGAGATCGTTCGAGCTCGGTGATCGACGAGGACACCGCCGACTGCGACATGCTGAGCACGTCCGCGGCACCGGCGATCGACCCCCACTCGGCGACCGCGACGAACGCCGCGAGCTGACGGAGCGTGTAGTGGGGAACCGGATCGACTGGGCTCATGGTGTCACCGTAGGCGCACCGACGTCCCCGCACCGACGGTGCGGTGCGGGGACGGGACCGGGCCCGGGCGCGTCAGCCGGCGGTCAGGTCGACGTCCTTGCTCTCCCTGACGAAGACGGCGAGAATCACGGCGCTCATCGCGCACAGTGCGACCAGGTAGGCGACGACCGTGGTGATCGTCCCCGAACTCGCGAACAACGAGGCGACGATGACGGGGGTGAACCCGGCGCCGAGGAGACTGCCGATCTGGTAGCCGAGGGACGCCCCGGTGTATCGGGACCGGGTACCGAACTGCTCGGCCAGGAACGCCGGCATCGGGCCGAAGGTGAGCGACTGCAGCACCGAGCAGCCGATCACGAAGGCCAGCACGACCAGCAGGAAACTGCCGGAGGACGCGAGCTGGAACAGCGGCCACGCCAGCACCACCATGCCGACGAACCCGCACAGCATGACAGGCTTGCGCCCGTAGCGGTCCGACAGTCGGGCCGCGCCGAGGATGCCGAAGATCGCGAAGAACTGGCAGATCGCGAACGCATTCAGACCCTCCGACCGGGACACACCGTTCTCGGCCGCGTAACCGATGACGAACGTCGAGAACAACGCCTGGATCACGAACGGAGCGGTGCACACCAGCCCGGCGAGGACGAGGGTGCGCGGGGCACGCAGGATCGCCAGCAGAGGCATCGGCTCCGCCGCCCGGTCCTTCTTCTCGGCCGCCGCCTTCACTGCCTCCCGGAACAGCGGGCTCTCCGCGACCCGGGCGCGGACGAACAGACCGACGGCGAGCAGCACCGCCGAGAACAGGAACGGGATACGCCAGCCCCAGGACAGGAAGTCGTTCTCGGGAAGCGTCGCCGCCAGTGCGAGCGCAAGCGTGCCCAGCACTGCACCGGTCGGGCCTCCGGCATTGGTGAAGGCGGCAGCGAATCCGCGATTGCGGTCGCCGGCGTGCTCGAGCGACATCAGCGCCGCCCCTCCCCACTCCCCACCGATGGCGACGCCCTGGACGGCGCGCAGCACGATCAGCATGACCGCGCCCCAGGTCGGGATCGCGGGCACGAGACCGATGAGGAACGAGGCCGCGCCCATGATCGACATGGACAGCAGCAGCATCTTCTTGCGGCCGATCCGGTCACCGAAGTGCCCGAATACGATGCCGCCGAGGGGACGCGCGATGTAGCCGATCGCGAAGGTCGCGTAGGACGCGATCAACGCCGCTGCGGGACTCAGGTTCGAGAAGAACACCGGTCCGAAGACGAGTGACGAGGCGGTCGCGTAGAGGATGAAATCGTAGAACTCGATGGTGCTGCCGAGGTAGCTGGAGAACACCACGCGACGAAGATCGCTTCGCCGTTTCATCGTATCGACGGGGGCGGACGACTCCGATTCTGCGAGCGTCATGGATGGTCCTTTGTCCGAAGGGGAACTGTCGGGCGGCCGGGCAGGGCGCGCCGACCGGGGGATTCCGTGCGGGATCTCAGAAGGGATAGGACGGGACCTCACGGACCGCGGTTATCCAGCGTGTCTCGGTGAAGGCCTCGAAGCTGTTCGCAGCGCCACCGAAGCGAGCCCCGTTGCCGGAAGCTCCGAAGCCGCCGAACGGGATGTTGGCCTCGTCCGCCACGGTCTGGTCGTTGATGTGGGCGATACCGGTAGGGATCCGATCCGCCAATTCGAGCCCCCTTCCGATGTCGCGGGTGAAGATGCCGAGGGACAGTCCGTACTCGGAGTCGTTGGCGAGCGCGACAGCCTCGTCCGGCGTGGTGAACTCCACGACCGACGCGACCGGGCCGAAGACCTCCTGCGCGTAGGCCGGGGCGTCCAGGGGCACGTCCGCGAGGACGGTGGGCCGATAGTACAGACCTTCGTAGGTGCCTCCGGCGGCGAGTCTGGCTCCGGCATCGACCGAGGCGGTGACCAGCGCGTGGATCTTGTCGAGCTGCCCCCGGTCGATGATGGGGCCCAGAGCGACCTGCTCGGTCATCGGATCACCCACCGGAAGCCCGGCCGCCTTCTCGGCGAGCTTGGCGACGAACTCCTCGTACACGGACGTGTGGACGAGGTGGCGGCCGGTGGCCATGCAGATCTGTCCCTGGTGGAGGAAGGAGCCGGCAGCGGCTGCGGAGACCGTCGCGTCGAGATCGGCGTCGTCGAGGACGATGATCGCCGAGTTGCCCCCGAGCTCCAGGTGCACCTTCTTGAGGTGGCGGGACGCGGCGGCTCCGACGTGGCGGCCCGCGGAGGTGGAGCCGGTGAAGGAGATGGCGCGGACTCGCGGATCCTCGACGAGAGCTGCTCCCACATCGGCGCCACCGGGAAGAACCTGCAGGACGCCGGCGGGGAGCCCCGCCTCCTCGAAGATCCGGGCCAGCACGACGCCGCCGGAGACGGCGGTGCGCGGGTCCGGCTTGAGGATGACTGCGTTGCCGGTCGCGAGTGCGGGGGCGACCGATCGGATCGACAGGATCAGCGGGAAGTTGAAGGGTGCGATGACGCCGACCACTCCGACCGGGACCCGCTTGGACGTGCTCAGCAGCCGCGGAGTGACGCTCGGCAGGATCTCGCCGTGCGGGTGGGATGGCAGTGCTGCACCCTCGAAGCACTCCTGGGCGGCGACGTCGGTCTCGAGCGCGGCCTTGGGCCGCAGCGAGCCGGACTCACGCATGATCCAACGCTGGATCTCGTCCGCGTGGGTCTGCCACAACTCGCCGGCACGACGCATCACCGCGGCCCGCTCCGGATGGGGAAGGGACGCCCACTCCCGTTGTGCGGCAACGGCTCGCGCGGCGGCTGCGTCGAGATCATCGGTGTTCGCGAGCCCGACGGTTCCGAGAGTCGTACCCGTCGCGGGTTCGACGACCTTGATCTCCCCCGCGCCGCCGGCCGTCCAACTCCCGGTGAAGATCCGGCCCTGCCATGCGGATTCGTCCAGAAATGCCATCAGGAACTCCTTGATTTGCGGGTGCCGGACCTGCCGGCGGAACAGAGAACGGCGACGAGCAGAACGCCGGCGTCCGGGGCACTCGAAGGTGCCGCACCAGTATGGGTCACATCACATGATGTGCATAGCAGAATCAACTAGGGATATTGCACAGGAAAACTCAAGAATGCCTTCACGAAAACGTCCAGCGCGGCCGGATCGGCCGCGCTGGACGGTGAGGGTTCGCCGGTCAGCGACTTGGCAGCGACATCGCCGCCCAGTCGCTCAGTATCTGTGCCGGATCATCTTCGGGCGCAACGGGAGGCGCGGCGGGAAAACCCGAAGGCGTCCGCGAGAATCGCGGTGCCGGTGCAGGTTCCGGGCGCCCTTCACGTTCCAGGAAGGTTCCGCGAGCGACGAGGTGCTTGTTCGCGGGGGCCTCGCTCATGGAGAGGACCGGTGCGACGCACGCGTCGGAACCGGCGAACACCTCCGACCATTCGTCTCTGGTCCGGGTCGCGAATGCCGCGGCGAATCGATCGCGAAGTTCGGGCCAGCGGCGCCGATCCCACTGCCCGGGCAGCGTTTCGTCCCCGTCGAGATGGAGACCGGCAAGCAGCTGGGCGTAGAACGGCGGCTCGAGGGCCGCGACTGCCACGTACCGGCCGTCGGAGGTGCGGTACACGTCGACGAACGGCGCTCCCGAGTCGATGAGGTTCGTGCCCCGTTCGTCGTTCCAGGCACCACCGGCGAGCATCGAGAACGGGTTCGCCATCAGATGAGCCACACCGTCGACGATCGCGGCGTCGACGACCTGACCCTTCCCGGACCGCTCACGCTCCCACAACGCGGCCAGGATTCCGGACACCAGATACATTGCCCCGCCGCCGAAGTCACCGACCAGGCTCAGCGGGAGCTGCGGCGGACCCCCGGCGCGGCCGATCGCGTGCAGCGACCCGACCAGCGCCTGATAGGTCGGGTCGTGCCCGGCACGTTGCGCGAGCGGACCGTCCTGCCCCCATCCCGTCATCCGACCGTAGACGAGCCGGGGATTGCGAGCGTGGCACGCCTCGGGCCCGAGTCCGAGACGTTCGGTGACGCCGGGCCGGTATCCCTCGATGAGAACGTCGGCGTGCTCGACGAGTTCGAGCGCGGCAGCGAGTCCGTCGGCACTCTTCAGATCGAGGGACAGCATCCGCTTCCCACGCTGGAGAGTGTCGAAGCGCGGATCGATGGGCATGGCGAATCCCGCACCCGCCCGCTCGACACGGACGACATCGGCGCCCTGGTCGGCGAGGAACATCGCCGCGAACGGGGCAGGCCCGAGTCCCGCGAGTTCGACGACCTTGAGGCCTGCCAGCGGGCCCGCTCGGTGCTCTGTCATGGACTTGCTCTCCTCGAGTTGGGTACGCCGGCGGCGGGATGCCCCGACCGCCGGCGCCGATACCGATGGGTGTCAGGCGCTGACGAGCTGCCCGACGGTGACGATCTCCATTCCCGGGGTGATGTGGTCCGCGATGAACCGCTCGTTGAGCTCGATTCCGTAACCCGGGCCCTCGTTCGGGAAAAGCTTGCCGTCCTTGAAGATCGGCACGTTCGCGGCGATGTCGTTCTCGATGACCTGCTTCTCGTTCTCCCACTGGTTGTTGATGATCAGCGGACCGAGATTTTCGTGGGTGAACTGCGAAGCCCAGTTGTTCGCGATCATCAGATGGGCGGACGGGCTGGCCTCGAGACCCGATCCGATCATGCAGCCGCTGTAGACCGCCATGTCGGCGAGGCGCGCCATCGTGAGCCAGCGCTGCGCCTTGACGAGACCGCCGGCCTTCTGCATCTTGA
This sequence comes from Rhodococcus sp. O3, assembly GCF_048897285.1. Classification (NCBI taxonomy): domain Bacteria; kingdom Bacillati; phylum Actinomycetota; class Actinomycetes; order Mycobacteriales; family Nocardiaceae; genus Rhodococcus; species Rhodococcus sp. O3. Next base: position 9,741 of record NZ_JBMBTE010000026.1, on the reverse strand, counting down.
TGAACAGTCCGTCCGCCGCGCGGCGCTCGATGATCTCGCGGATGTTGTACAGCTCCTGAGCGGATTCATCGGCGAACACCGGTGTCTCGATCCGGCCGCGCAGCCGGGCCATACCTTCGATGTCCCAGTGCGGAACAGGCTGCTCGATGCACTCCATCCGGAACTCGTCGAGACGGCGCATCGTCTTGAGTGCTTGATCGTAGTTCCAGAAACCGTTGGCATCGACGACGATACGTGCACCGGGACCGAGTGCGGCGCGTACTTCGCGGACATTGTCGACATCGTGGTCGGAGTTGCCGTCGGACTTGAGCTTGATCAGCGAGTAACCCTGCTCGTGAGCCGCAACCGCCTCGGCCACGATCTGGTCCGTCGGCCCCGCGGACGCTACCCAGCCCTGCACCGATGCCTCGATGTTCTTGCCGCCCAGCAACTGGTAGACCGGAACGCCGAACGCCTTGCCCTTGAGATCGTGCAACGCGAAATCGACGAGCGCCTTGGCCTGGTTGTTGTCGCGGACGAAGGTGTCCATCTGCCCGACGATCTTCTCGATGTTGAGCGGGTCCTGGCCGATGAGGAACTGCGGCGCGATGTGCTTGGCGATCATCGCGATCATCGAATCCTGTGTCTCACCGCGGTACCACGTCGAGGTGTCCCCGGAATCGCCGTAGCCGACGATGCCCTCGTCGGTGTACACCTTGAGCACCACCGAATGAATGTGTGTGATCCGGGTTCCCGGCATGATGAACGGCTTGACCAGCGGGGTGGAGACCGGGGTCAGTTCGACCTTGGTGATGATCATGAGGTCTGCTCCTGCAGTGTGGGAAGGACGGTGGCGCCGGCAGCGGCCAGTGCACCGAGATCGTTGCTGTCGAGACCGAGTTCTCTCAGAACCTCGGTGGTGTGTTCACCGGTCAGCGGGGCCGGACGTGTGATCGCCCCGGGGGTGCGGGACAACTTGGCGGGGATCCCCGGCACCGTGACTTCCCGGCCGCTGACCGGGTGCTCCACGGTCGGGAGCATGTCGCGGGCCGCGAAGTGCGGGTCGGCGAAGATGTCCTCGGCGTCGAAGATCGGACCCAGCGGCACCTTGCCGCCCAGCAGGTCGATCAGTTCCGCAACCGTGTGCCGGCGAGTCCAGTCGTTGACCACCTCGTACACGGCGTCGCGGTTCTCCCAGCGAGCGTGATCGGTAGCGAATCGCGGATCGTCCACGAGCTCCGGCCGGCCCATGATCGCGACGAGTTTCGCCCACTGCGGGTTGTGCGGGGCACCGAGTGCGACGACACCGTCCGACGCCTCCACCGTGTCGAAGGGGGCGAAACCCTGCAGCTGGTTGCCGATCGGTGTGGGCACCTGCCCGGTGTGCCCGTACGTGTTGACGACGACCTCCGAGATCGCAAGCACGCTGTCGGCCATCGCGACGTCGACGTACTGGCCACGACCACTGCGTTCCGCTTCACGCAGGGCGGCAAGGATGCCGAATGCCGCGAACAGCCCGGGAACGGTGTCACCGACACCGGAACCCACACGGACGGGGTGCTCGGCATCGCGGCCGGTGATGGACATCAGCCCACCCATGGCCTGTGCGACGATGTCGAATGCGGGCCAGTGCGCGTACGGGCTTTCGCCGCCGGGCTTGTCCCCGAAACCGCGGATGGAGGCGTAGACCAGTCTCGGATTCCGCGCCGCGAGGGTCTCGTAGCCGAGTCCGAGGCGTTCCATGACGCCCGCACTGAAGTTCTCGACGAGCACGTCGGCATCGTTCACCAGGCGCAGCAGAACGTTGCGGGCCTCGGGCTTCTTGAGGTCGAGCACGACGCTGCGCTTGTTGCGATTGGCGGACTGGAACACCCCGCCGTAGTCGCGGGGCTCGTCGTCGGAGCCGAACGGCCCGGTGTACCGGAGGAAATCGCCACGCGGAGGCTCGATCTTGATGACATCGGCGCCCTGATCGGCAAGAAGCGAAGTACAGAACGGTCCGGCGAGCGCTTGGGTCAGGTCGATCACCCGCACCCCGTCGAGAGCACGCCGTCCGGCGGCCCGGCGGCTCACAGCGTGGCCTCACGTCCGAGCAGGGCACGTCCGATGACGACCTTCTGGATCTGCGGAGTACCCTCGCCGATCTCGAGGCCGGACACGTCGCGCAACATGGCCTGCAGCGGAAGCTCCTCCGCGAACCCGGAGTGCCCGTGGGCGACGACGCAATCGCGGATGGTCTGCAGCGACACGTCGGTGGCATAGAGCTTGGTCATCGCGGCCTCCTTCGTGAAGGGCCTGCCGGCGTCGGCGAGCGACAGGGCACGGTAGGTCAGCCACCGCGCGGCCTCGAGCTTGGTCGCGTTCTCGGCAATGGGGAAGGAGACCCCCTGGAACGACGAGACGGGTTTCCCGAAGGCCTTGCGGCTCTTGACATATTCGATCGTGATGTCGAGCGCCTTGCGCGCGACACCGGTGGACATGAGACCGATGACCGAGCGCGTGTAGTCGAATTCGCTCATCACGAGCCGGAATCCGTTCCCGACACCGCCGATCACGTACTCGTCGGGAACGAACACGTCGTCGAGGAACACCCCGGCGCGGCCGAGCGGCTTCCATCCGGCGTCGGGGAACTTCTGCATGCTCACGCCCTTTGCGTCGAGCGGCACGAGGAATGCGGTGACGCCGGAGTCCTCCGGCCCCTCGCCCCGCGCCTTGACGAACGTGATCATCGCCTTGGCGTGCGGCGCGAACGTGATGGAGGTCTTCTCACCGTTGAGCTTCCAGCCGCCCTCCACGCGTTCGGCCTTGGCGCGCATGGCCATCGCGTCGGAGCCCGATCCCGGTTCCGTCAACCCGAGTGCGACGACGTGGCGGCCCTCGACGATGCCGCGCACCCAGTCGCGCGCCACGTCGGGCGCAAGGAAGCGCTCGAGCAGTGGTCCGGTGAGGTTGTTGGTGTAGGCGAGTTGCGATGCGTAGAAGTTCGCGTACGCGAGTTCCTCGTGCGCGATTCCGAGGTGTGTCTTGGTCATGCTCTCGCCGATCCTCCCCACCCCGCCGTTCTCCTCGGACACCCCGAGTCCCAGAAGGCCCTGGGCCGCCATCTTCTCGGCCAGATCCCACGGGAATTCCTCGCTGTGAGCCCGCTCGAGGTAGCTGTCCGCATGCGGCGCAGCGAATTCCCGTACCCATTGGGCGAACTCGTCGTACTCGGGAGCGAAGAGGACCGGGGGGTGCAGAGCGGACGTGTCTGACGACATGGAAATCTCCTCGAATCTTGCTGGATGGCAACGGACGGTCGGATCCGCTGCGACTGCGCGTGCGTCCCATCCGCGGTGCGGTGCGATGGACTCAGTATGTCCGCCGTCACTAACACTGAAAAGAACAAGAACCGAGTGATATTTATGAGTAAAACTGTGTATTGCGTCAGAGTGTGGCCGCGCGCTCGGTCGCGAACGCGAGGAATGCACGCGCGACCCTGCTCAGCAGGACATCGGGCCGCCACGCGATCACGAGGCGGACCGGTTCCAGGACCGGCCGCTCGATGGGACGCAGAGCGATCTGCATGCCCCCGTACGTGCGATCCAGCTTCGGCCGACTCAGCATCACGGTCCAACCCAAGCCGCGGCCGACGAACGCGCGCACCGTCTCGTAGTTCGCCGAGCGATAGCCGATCCGGGGAGTGAAGCCCGCGAGGGCGCAGACCTGCAGCGCGTGGTTCGAACTCGGCGCGGCGTCGAGCAGCACCATCGGCTCGTCGGCCACGGATACGAGATCGACCGGCTCGGGATCGTCCGCGAGACGGTGTTCCGCCGACACCACCAGCGCAGGATTGCGCGTCCACAGGGTCGCCGTTCGCCACTGGCGGGGAATATCGAGGTCGTACACGATGACCGCATCGAGTTCTCCGCGCTCCAGCGCAGCTTCGAGTTCATCGGCCATCGCTTCCCGGAACTGCAGGGTGACGCCCGGATGGCTACGCCGGAACTCGTACAGCAGAGGCGGCAGAATCGTAGGCGCCACGGTGGCGTAGCACCCGATGACCAGCCGGCCCTTCAGTTCACCACCGGCGCCCGCGGTCTCGGCCTCGATATCGGCAGCCTGCTGCAGCAGTGCCCGCGCCCGAATCAGGACCGATTCGCCGGTCGGAGTGAGCTGCACGCCGTGGGCGCGCCGCCGCACACAGAGCTGGGCGGACATCGCCTTCTCCAGCTCCGTGACGGCCAGCGAGACAGCCGACTGGGACACCAGCAGGCGGTCCGCGGCGGCGCTGATCGTGCCGGTTTCCGCGACCGCGACGAAAGCGACCAGCTGTCGCATGGTGAACGCCGGGGCACGGTCGAGACTCATGTCCCGATGATAGGAGCCTGCCCATGCCCCCTCGGCGCCCGCGACAGATGCCGCTCGAGGATCGGGCCGATCACCGCGAGACCCGCGGGACCGGTGAGCTGCTCGTGGGACAGCGGCACCGGGCACTCGACCACGCCTTGCGTCACGTGTTCCTTCCACGCGGAAGCGCCGGTGTCCCGATCGAGGTCACGGCCGCTGTCCGCGGCGGCGCTGAAGTACAGGAGGTCGACGCCGTCGAGCACCCCGGGGCGGTGTGCGAGCGCGAGGTCGACGAGTTCCCCGTACACGCGGTAGAGGGTTTCGAGGTCGGCCGGGGTCAGCGCGGCGAAGACGCCGCCCTTCGCGTGCAGCAGTTCCGCGACGGTCTGGAAGGTCGGCTCGGCACCGGCGGCCGGGAGGTCGTCGACGTCGCCGAACTCTTCGAGCAACCGGCCGATCGTGGGCCGCTCGGCGATCGTCCCGGTCAGCACGCGGGTGTCCAGCATGGCGAGGGTCGCCACGTCGTCGCCGGTGCTGCGCAGGCGCATCGCGATCTCGTGTGCGATCTGCCCGCCGACCGAGTAACCGACCAGGTGGTACGGGCCCGTCGGCTGCACGGACCTGATCTCCCGGACGTAGCGGTCGGCGAGGTCTTCGAGGGACGCGAACCTGGTGTCGGGTTCGGTGAGCGCCGGCGCCTGCAGTCCGTAGACGGGGCGGTCGTCGCCGAGGTACTGGGCAAGGCCCGCGAAGCACCAGGCCAGTCCGATCGCCGGGTGGATGCAGAACAGGGGTTCCGCGGTACCGGGGCGCAGCGGCAACAGGACCGAGACCGCCGCTCGTGCCGCATCCGGGTCGGTCGATGCGCCGCCGCTGTCGATTCGGCGGGCGAGGGTAGCGGGGGTCGAATGCGTGAAGATCCACTGCACCGGGATCTCCGCGCCCGTCGATTCCCGCAGGCGGGCAACGACACCGGTGGCGGACAGCGAGTTCCCGCCGAGGGAGAAGAAGTTGTCGTCCGCGCCGACGCGAGGCACCGCGAGTTCGACCGAGAACGCTTCGGCCACCGCAGTTTCCGTTCCTTCGCGCGGTACCCGGAATTCGGTTGCACCGCAACGGAAGTCCGGCTCCGGCAACGCCGCCCGATCCACCTTCCCGTTCGCCGTCACCGGCACCGCGTCGATGATCGACACGACCGCCGGCACCATGTGCGGCGCCAACCGCGTCCCCACCTGCGCCAGCACCGCGACCGGATCCAGCTCCGCGGCTGGTTCCGGCACCACGTACCCGACGAGCCGATCGCCGGCACCCCGGTGCACCGTCGCCACGGCTTGCTCGACACCGTCGCACGCCCGCAGCGCGGATTCGATCTCGCCGAGTTCGATGCGGAACCCGCGGACCTTCACCTGCTGATCGGAGCGGCCCACGTAGTCGAGTTCGAGCGTCCCGTCGTCGCGGCGACGCCACCGCACCAGATCCCCGGTGCGGTACATACGCTGCCCCTTCGGTCCCGCGACGAAACGCGACGCGGTCAGTCCGGCACGGTTGCGGTAGCCGCGGGCCAAGCCGGGACCGGACAGGTACAGCTCCCCCACCACCCCGACGGGGACCGGCCGCAGCCGGTTGTCGAGCACGAGTTCGGCGAATCCGCGGATGGGGCGGCCGATCGTGACGGGTTCCCCGCTCTGCAGTGCGCGCCCCGCATTCGACTGGATCGTCGTCTCCGCCGGACCGTAGGTGTTGACCATGGTCCGGCCCGGAGCCCACCGGGCGACGAGCTCCGGCGGGCAGGTCTCGCCACCGACGATCACCGTGCCGAGCCGGTCGAGTCCGGCCGGATCCACCGTGCCCAGCGCCGCGGGGGTCAAGGCCGCGTGCGTGACCTGTTCCCGGGCGAGCAGGTCGGCCAGTTCCCGACCACCGAATACCCCGGGCGGGGAGATCACCGAACATCCACCGGATCCGAAGGCCCACAGCATCTCCAGCACCGCCGCGTCGAAACTCGGCGACGCCGCGTGCAGCACACGTGCGTGCGGGCCGAGCCCGAACCGAGCGCACTGTTCTGCCACCAGGTTCGCGAGTCCCGCATGGGTGACAGTCACACCCTTGGGGATCCCGGTCGACCCGGACGTGTAGATCACGTACGCGGGATGGTCCGCCCGCAGCGGATGGATCCGCTCAGCGTCGACGATCGGGTTTTCCCGCATTCCAGTATTTTCCGACGTTTCCGCGAGCAGCAGCCAGGGCACCGCATCGGGGAGGCGATCGACCGCGTCGGGTGTGGTGAGGCCGAGCGAGGCGCCGGAGTCGGTGAGCATGTGCTCGATCCGCCCGGCCGGGTATCCGGGGTCGACGGGGACGAACGCGGCTCCGGTCTTCGCGACCGCCCACACCGCCAGCACCGACTCCACCGACCGTGCCATGCCGATGGCAACGCAGGTCTCGGGTCCGGCTCCCAGTGCAATCAGATTGCGCGCGAGACGGTTCGACCGGTCGTCGAGCTCACCGTAGGTCACGCGACGATCTCCGCACACGATCGCGGTCGCCGAGCGATCACCTGTTCCCGCGGAAAGAAGGTCGGGCAGCGTCGCCGGCGAGACGCCGGGTTCGCCGAACACTGGGACGAGCTGAGCATGCTCGACGGGGCCGAGCAGGTGCAGCCGGTCCAGGCACACGTCCGGTTCGGTCGCGACGGTGTGGACGATGCGCAGCACGCGGTCGAGGATTTCCTCCATCTGCCGGTGATCGAACAACTCGGGCAGGTACTTGATCGACAGGTGCAGCCGATCGTCCACGTGCGCAACCAAACCCATCGGATAGTGCGCCGCGTCCGCACCCGAGACATCCACCACCCGCATCCCCGCGATGTCCGTCTCCGCCGTCAACCCCCCACGATCGACCGGATACGACTCGAACACCGTCATCGTGTCGAACACCGCACCCGGCCCCGCCACCCGCTGCACATCCGACAACCCGACATAGTGATGATCGAGCAACCCCGCCTGCTCGGCCTGCACGCGATCGACCAACTCCCCCAACGACACCCCGGCGCCCCACCGCACCCGGACCGGCACCGTGTTCACGAACAGCCCCACCATCGACTCCACCCCGTCGATCTGCGGCGGCCGCCCCGACACCGTCGCACCGAACGCCACGTCCTCCCGCGACGTCAACGACCCCAGCACCAACCCCCACGCCACCTGCACCACCGTGTTCAACGTCGTCCCGTGATCACGCACCCACGCCGACAACGCCGCCGTCTCCTCCACACCGAAATCGGCACTCACGTCCCGTGACTCGCGGTACCGGCGGGTGGAGTCGAGGTCGGAGACGAGGGTGGGTTCGGTCGCGCCGTCGAATGCACGGGCCCATGCGTCGAGCGATGCCTCGAGGTCCTGCTCCCCGATCCAGGCCAGGAAGTCGCGGTAGGAACGGGAGCGCGGCAGCATCGTGTCGTCGCCGTCGGTGGCGTAGAGCACGAGCAGTTCCTTCAGCAGCAACGGTGTCGACCAGCCGTCGAGCAGCAGGTGGTGGTTGGTCATCACCAGTCGATGGCTGTCCGGTCCGGTGGTGACCAGCAGCCACCGGATCAGCGGTGCCTGCGCCGGGTCGAACCGGGTGGCGCGATCCGCGGCCATGACCGCGGCGAACTCGCGGTCGAGGGTGGTCTCGTCGGATCCGGACAGGTCCAGCGTGTCGAACGGGACGTCGAGGTGGTCGTGGATCACCTGGACGCTCGGTACGCCCGGCGACCGTACGAACGCGGTTCGCAGGTTGGCGTGGCGTTCGAGCAGCACCTTTCCGGCGCGCCGCAACCGCTGCGGGTCGACCGTTCCACGCAGTTCGAGCACCAGTTGCACCAGGTACGCGTCGACGGAGTCCTCCGACACCAGCGCGTGGAACAGCAGGCCCTCCTGCAGCGGCGACAGCGGCCACACGTCGGTCAGATCCGGATACCGCCCCTCGAGCTCCTCGATCTGTGCCTGCTCCAGCGTGACCAGACCCAGATCCGACGGCGTGAGGCCGCCTGTGCCGGGTTCGGTGGCGAGGGCGACTGTTCGTTCGAGGACGTCGACCCACAGCCGTGCGAGTGCATCGACCTCGGTGGTGGTCAGCACGCCGGTGGGGAACGACCAGATCGCCCGCAACCGTGAGCGGCCTCCGTCGTCGAGGGTGAGCGCGTTGATGTCGAGGACCGCCGGCACCGGGAGATCCGGATTCTGTGCGACGGAGAGATCTCCGGCGTCGTCGACCGGCATCCACGGCATGCCCTGAGTTGTCTCGGTCGATCCTGTGGTCACGCGTCCCAGGTAGTTGAATGCGACCTGCGGTGGCGTGCACTCGGAGAGGACGCGTCCGGCCTCCCCGCCGAGATGACGCAGCAATCCGAAGCCGATGCCGTGGTCGGGGACCGCGAGAAGCTGTTCCTTGACCGACTTGATAACAGCGCCGAGGTTCGGTCCGCCCTCGCACGCGTCGGCGAGATCGAAGCCCGAAAGGTCCAGGCGCATCGGATAGCTCGTCGAGAACCAGCCGACGGTGCGACTCAGATCGGCGCCGGGAACGACGCTTTCCTCACGGCCGTGACCCTCGAGTCCGATCACCGCGTCCGTCAGTGCGGGATATCCGTGGTCGCGCCGCCACGTGGTGAGGGCGACAGCGAGAGCGGCGACGAGCCCGTCGGATACGCTGCCGTGGAACGCGTCCGGGACGGTGGTCAGCAGCGCCTCGGTGACTTCCGCCGACAGTTCGACCTCGACGCTGCCGGTCGTGGCGGCGGTGTCCGTCGCCGGATCCAGCGGCCTGGACCCGATCGTCGGGTCGTCCGCGGCCGCGGTCGCGCGCCAGAAGTCGAGTTCGGCGAGCCGTTCGGGCTGCTGCGCGGCCTCGACCAGCCCGTGCGCCCAGCGGCGCATCGACGTGCCGACCGCCTCGAGCTGCGGGTCCTGTCCCGCCGCGAGCTGCGACCACGCGGTCGCGAGATCGGGGACGAGGATCCGCCACGACACGCCGTCGACGGCCGAATGATGAATCATGACCAGCAGCCTGCCCGGGATTTCGGTGTCGTCGGGGTCGAACCACACCGCCTGCAGCACGATTCCCGATGCGGGGTCGAGCCGGTCCGCGGCGGCGTCGGCCTCGGCAGCTGCGGTCGCGCGGAATGCGGCGCTGCCCGGCGCCGAGTCGACTGCGACCCGGTGCAGCACGTCGCGTGCGCGAATCGTGCCGACCGGCAATACTTCCCAATTCCAGCGGTCCGGGACTGCGGGGTCGCGCTGCAGTCGACTGCGCAGCATGTCGTGCCGATCGAGCACGGCCTGGAGCGTGCCCGCGAGGGTCTCCTCGTCGATCGTGGTGGGGAGCGCCAGGACGACGACCTGGGAGAACCGGTGGAATCCCGCGTCGCCTCGTCCGCTCTGCCAGTGCATGATC
>NZ_JBMBTE010000025.1:0-53381 GCF_048897285.1 Rhodococcus sp. O3 | reverse complement strand
CCCTCGTGCCCGGTCACCGCTCCGGCGACACCGGCCACCGCCAGCAGGACGGCGACGACCCCGTCGATCGTCGCGACGTGGGTACGGGTCCACCGGCTCCACCGCTCGATCAACGGGGTCGTCTGCACGGAAGTACCGGGTCAGCCGAGCAGCTTCTGCCGCAGCGCGTCGTCCTTCTCGAGCACCATCTGCTCGAGACCGGCCTGGAAGCGTTCCATCTGCTCACGCAGCGCCGGATCGGAGGCGCCGAGGATGCGGGCCGCGAGCAGGCCGGCGTTGCGGGCTCCGCCGATCGACACGGTCGCGACGGGGACACCGGCAGGCATCTGCACGATCGACAGCAGCGAATCCATGCCGTCGAGGTACTTGAGCGGCACGGGGACACCGATCACGGGCAGCGCCGTCGCGGAGGCCACCATGCCCGGAAGGTGCGCTGCGCCACCGGCACCCGCGATGATCACCTTGATGCCGCGACCGGCCGCGGACTTCGCGTAGTCGAGCATGCGCTGCGGGGTGCGGTGCGCCGAGACGACCCCGACCTCGAATCGGATCCCGAACTCGGCCAGCGCCTCCGCTGCGGCCTCCATCGTCGGCCAATCCGAGTCGCTGCCCATGATCAGGCCGACCTGTGCGCCCTGCGCCACGTCACTCACCCTGCTCTCCCGTGTGTTCGTTCCAACCGTCGGTCCATACGCCGTGCGAGAGCCAGTGCGCGGCCCGTTCGGCACGCTCGCGGACCGCCGCCACGTACTGCGGATCGGTGATGGATCCGGACGGGTCGCCGAGCACGTTGACGTGCCCGATCTTGCGGTCCTTGCGTTCCCCCTTGCCGTACAGGTGCACACGCACGTCGGGCATCCGCGCGAACAGATGGTGCAGCCGCTCGTCCATGCTCATCTCCGGCGCCTCGGGCGCGCCGAGCACGTTCGCCATCACCGTGACCGGGGCGAGCGGCGTGGTGTCGCCGAGCGGATAGTCCAGAACCGCGCGCAGGTGCTGCTCGAACTGTCCGGTGCGGGCGCCGTCCATGCCCCAGTGACCCGAGTTGTGCGGACGCATCGCCAGTTCGTTGACGACGAGTTCCCCGCCCTCCGTCTCGAACAGTTCGACGGCCATCACCCCGACGACGCCCAGTTCCCCGGCGATGCGCAACGCAAGCTGCTCGGCCGCCGTCTCCACGTCCTCCGGCAGATCCGGGGCGGGTGCGATGACGACCGCGCACTGCCCGTCGCGCTGCACCGTTTCGACGACCGGCCACGACGCGCCCTGCCCGAACGGGGACCGGGCGACCATCGCGGACAGCTCGCGGCGCCACGAGATCTTCTCCTCGGCCAGCAGCGGTACCCCGGCGGCGAGCCGGTCCTCGACAACGGCCTCGAGTTCCTGCTGGTCGTCGAGGATCCACACGCCACGGCCGTCGTACCCGCCGCGGGCGGCCTTGAGCACGTAGGGCCAGCCCAGCGTCTCGCGTGCGGCCTTCGCATCGGCGACGGACCGGATGACCGCGAACTTCGGCATCGGGACATCCAGCTCACCGAGCCGCTCGCGCATGGCGATCTTGTCCTGCGCGTAGATCAGGGCCTGCGGCGGCGGGAGCACGTTGACGCCCTCGGCCTGCAGAACCTTCAGGTGCTCGGTGGGAACGCCCTCGTGGTCGAAGGTCAGGGCGTGTGCGCCGATCGCGGCGCTGCGCAGTGCCTCGAGATCGTTGTGGCTGCCGAGCACCACGTCGGGGCTGACGCGGGCGGCCGGTTCGTCCGCGCTGCCCGCCAGGACCCGCAGGGTCTGGCCGAGGGCGATCGCGGCCTGATGGGTCATCCGGGCGAGCTGGCCGCCGCCGATCATCGTCACGACGGGCATTCCGCCGGTCAGCGCGCGGGGGGTGTCGGATCTGGGGGGCGAATCAGGTCTACCGGTCACGACTGTCCATGGTGTCACATCGGAAGGCCGGCACTCCCGCACCGTGCGCGTGCACGCTGTCACAGCGTGTGAGGCGCCCGACACATTCCTGTGCTAATACTGAAAATTTCATCCGGATGCGAAAGTTTGCGATCCGGTTTCGTAGACTTGCCCGAGTGTCTTTCGTCGATGTCGCCATGAACCGCGTTCCCCAGCCGTTGCGAGGCCTGCTGCTGCGGCACAGCGAGCTGGTCAAGTTCGCCATCGTCGGGGGCACCACCTTCGTCATCGACTCGGGCATCTTCTACACCCTCAAGCTGACGGTGCTGGAGGAGAAGCCGGTGACCGCCAAGATCATCGCCGGCATCATCGCGGTGATCTGCTCCTACATCTTCAACCGCGAATGGTCGTTCAAGAACCGCGGTGGCCGTGAACGTGCGCACGAGGCGTTCCTGTTCTTCTTCGTCAGCGGTATCGGGGTCGTGCTCAGCTTCATCCCGCTCTGGATCTCGAGCTACGTGTTCGGGCTGCGGGTACCCGAGGTGAGCCTGACGGTCGAGAACATCGCCGACTTCATCAGCGCCTACATCATCGGCAACCTGCTGCAGATGGCGTTCCGCTTCTACTGCTTCAAGCGGTTCGTCTTCCCCGAGGAAACCGGCCCGGACGCCGAACTCGGCGAACTCGCCGACGAACAGATCGGACGCTGACCGGCCCACCGGTTCAGCGGGGCTCCCGACTCGCATCCGACGTCCCCTGCCCACGGTCCCTGGACGTGCCGAGGAACAGCGCGAACAACGCCGGCCTCCGCCGTTGCAGTTCGAGCCGACCGCCGTCGGCGGAGACCAGCGCGCGGGCGAGCGCCAGCCCCACCCCCGTCGATCCGCTACCGGAGAACCCGCGATCGAAGATGTGCGGGGCGAGTTCGTCGCTGACGCCCTCGCCCTCGTCGGTCACCTCCACACACACCGTGTCGTCGCCCGCCCGCCGTACCGAGACCGTGCAGGTCCCGCCGCCGTGGACCAGCGCGTTGTCGACCAGCACGGCCACGGCCTCACGCAGGCGTGAGCCGGTCACGGTCGAGCGCAACGCCGGGTTGCCCCGCAACACCAGCTCGCGTCCGGCCTCCCGGAACGGACCGCGCCAATCCGCGATGACCCCCGACATCTCCCCCACCACCGACACCTCGGTACGCAGGGCGGAACCGCTGTCGCGGGACTGCCGCACCAGATCGTCGATCGCGGCGGTGAGCCGATCCACCTGGGCCATCGCGGCCTCGGCTTCCTCCACGACCGCCGGATCCGAGTGCGTGGACAGCTCGTCGAGCCGCAACCGCACCGCGGTCAACCGCGAGCGCAGCTGGTGCGACACGTCGCCGACGAGCATGTGCTCGCGCTGCAGACGCCCCGCGATCTCCACCGTGGCGGCATCGAGCACGTCGGAAACCCGATCGAGTTCCGGGATGCGGTGCCGTCTCGGATCCGGCCGGAAGTCGCCCTCGGCCAATCGCGCCGCGCGGGCGGCGACGTCGCGCAGCGGATCGGACAGGCGCCGCGCGGTGACGACGGCGACGATCGCGCCGGCCACCACGGTCAGCAGGACGATCGTGGCCACGGCCGCCAGTACCTGACGTTGCACGGTGCGCACACCCGCCGACGGCGCCTCCAGCCGCAACGACCCGGATGTGCCCAGCGACAGCGACTCCAGGATCGGCGCCGAGACCGCCGGAGCGCCGATGTCGAGACGGGCAGCGGCGTCCTCCGGCGTCGGATAGACGATCACCAGGCGGCCGCCGTCGGGCACGAGCAGCCGCATCGAACTCGTGTCGAGGCCGCCGACGATCACCCCTTCCGCGCCTTCCTGGGCGATGATCTCGGACGCCATCAGCTCGAGCCGTCCCTGCAGGTCCCGGCGCATGGTGTCCTCGACGAACAGGTACGCGGTGTAGGCGAGCGGAAGGCCGAGCAACAGCGCGACGAGCAGCACCACGGCGAGAACCGCGATGAGAATGCGACGACGCACGAGCGGCCCCGGCTAGTCGGTGTTCACGCGGAAACCGACACCGCGGACGGTTGCGATGCGGCGTTCCCCGGCCGGGCCCTCGTCGCCGATCTTCCGGCGCAGCCACGACATGTGCATATCCAGGGTCTTGGAACCGCGCAGGTCGACGTCCCCCCACACCTCCTGCAGGATCGCGTCCCGCGAGACGACCTGCCCGGCGTGCTCGAGCAACACCCGCAGCAGCTCGTACTCCTTGTTGGCGAGGACGACCTCGGACCCGTCGACGAGCACGCGACGCGCGGCACGTTCGAGCCGGATCCCGGCGACCTCGACCACGTCGTCGGTTTCACCGCCGCCCCGGCGGCGCAGCAGCGCCCGCACGCGCGCCATCAGTTCGGCGAGGCGGAACGGTTTGCCGACGTAGTCGTCGGCGCCCGCGTCGAGACCGACGACGAAATCGACCTCGTCGGTGCGGGCGGTGAGCATGAGTACGGCCAGGTCGGAGCGGTTGGTCCGGATCTGGCGGCACACCTCGAGACCGTCCATTCCGGGCAGTCCGAGGTCGAGGATCAGCAACTCGTATCGGCCGGACAGGGCCTCTTCCAGCGCGGAGGGGCCTTCCTGGGCGATCGTCACCTCGTACCCCTCGCGACCGAGGGCCCGCGAGAGGGGCGCAGCGATGGCTTCGTCGTCTTCGGCGAGCAGGACAGCGGTCACGAAACCAGGGTACGGATCGGCCGGGGGCACTGTCCGAATTACCACGCTTTGCGGCCGGTGCCCCCACCCTGGTCGTCCCTGCCCCGATCGTCGCGGTACTCGCCGGTCCCGTAACCGCCCCTGTCGGCGCTGCCGTCGAAGGCCTGCCGGTAGAGCAGCGTGTGCACGGTCTGCACGTCGGGGATGTCGTCGAATTCGAGCGGATCGTCGGCCGCCGAGACGATCACGAGGGTGCCGGTGCGCAGCATGCGGTCGACGATGCCGTGCCGGAACTGCACATTGCTGATGCGGCCCATCGGAATGTCGATGCCGCTGTGGGTGATCACGCCCTGCCGCACGAGGACCCGCCGGTCGGTGACGATGAAGTGCGTCGTGAGCCACCGCACCAGGGGCGCGACACAGCGCCAGCCGACGATTACGACCCACAACACCAGGACCGCGACGGTCAGGACGCCGGCCGCGGCGCCTTCGAGGCGCGTACCGGCGACACCGAGCAGAAAACCCGCGACCGCAGTGGTCAGCAGGAAGATCGCGGTGGGGACGATGAGCATCTTCCAATGCGGATGCCGGTGCAGCAGCAGCTCTTCGTCGACGGCGAGTGCGTCCTCGGGGTAGCCCATGCCGCCGAGGATCGCACGCGCGCGGCCGGAGGTCAGCCCACGGGTCGCAGATGGGTGATGTCGCCCGCGGCGATCGCCACCGGGTCGCCGTCGCGGTCGGGACGGACGACGATCCGACCCTGCTCGTCGATGTCGACGGCGACGCCGTGCAGTTCGGTGTCACCGGGCAGTACCGCCCGCACCCGCTGTCCGACGGTGCTGCACCGCTCGCGGTAGGCGTCGGCGAGTGCCGCGGTGTCCCAGTCGTGGTCGTGCCACCGACGCATCCGCTCGGCCAGGTTGGTCAGCAGCACCTGCGCAAGCCGGGTGCGGTCGAGGTCGGTGGCTCCCGCCAGCATCAGCGACGTCGCGGTCGGCACCGGCAGTTCGTCCTCGGCCAGGGAGACGTTGAGGCCGATGCCGACGACGACCGCGGGGACGGGTGCGGTCGCGGCGATCTCGACGAGGATTCCGGCGACCTTGCGGCCCTCGACGAGCACGTCGTTGGGCCATTTCAGTTCGGCGGGCACGCCGGTGACCGAACGGACGGTGTCGACGGTCGCGATTCCGGCGAGCAACGGCAGCCAGCCGAGGTCGGCGAGGTCCACCCCGGGCAGGGTGACGAGGACGGACGCGATCACCTGCGCGTTCGGAGTGCCCTCGAACCGGCGCGAGTGCCGTCCGCGACCGCCGGACTGGAATTCGGCGAGCAGCGCGCGGGGCGCGTCGCCTTCACCTGCGACGGCGAGCAGATCGGCGTTGGTCGATCCGGTTTCCTCGACGACGTCGAGCCGGCGGTAGAACGCGGCGGGTCCGGTGGCCGTGACCAGGGCGTCGCGCAGGTGCTCGACGTCGAGCGGGGCGCGCAGCGCAGCCGGATCTGTCGAGTCGGGACGAGGGGATTGCGGGTCCGGGGACATGGTCACAGCCTAGGGCCGGAAGGCGCCTCGCCGGTGCTGCGAAAACGTACTGGCCGGTAGCTTCAGTTCAATGATTCAACACAACTGGGACTCGATTCGGAGCCCTAGTATGACGCTCGCTAAGCTGACTGGCCATGACCACTGTCCAGGAGCCGTCCGCGCCCGAGGCGGCGAGTACGCCCGATATCCACACCACCGCCGGAAAGCTGGCAGACCTGCGCAATCGTCAGGCTCAGGCCCACGCCCCCAGCGGTGAGGCTGCCATCGAGAAGGTCCATGCGAAGGGCAAGCTCACCGCCCGCGAGCGTATCCACGCTCTGCTCGACGAGGGCTCGTTCGTCGAACTCGACGCCCTCGCACGGCACCGCAGCACCAACTTCGGCCTGGCCGACAACCGTCCCGTCGGCGACGGTGTCGTCACCGGCTACGGCACCATCGACGGTCGCGACGTGTGCGTGTTCTCCCAGGACGCGACGGTCTTCGGCGGCAGCCTCGGTGAGGTCTACGGCGAGAAGATCGTCAAGGTCATGGACCTGGCCCTGCGCACGGGCCGCCCGCTGATCGGCATCAACGAGGGCGCCGGCGCCCGCATCCAGGAAGGCGTCGTCTCGCTCGGCCTGTACGGCGAGATCTTCCACCGCAACGTGCAGGCCTCCGGTGTGATCCCGCAGATCTCGCTGATCATGGGCCCCGCCGCCGGTGGTCACGTGTACTCCCCCGCCCTGACCGACTTCGTGGTGATGGTCGACCAGACCAGCCAGATGTTCGTCACCGGTCCCGACGTCATCAAGACGGTCACCGGCGAGGACGTCACCATGGAGGACCTCGGCGGCGCGCACACCCACATGGTCAAGTCGGGTGTCGCCCACTACGTCGCCGACGGCGAACAGGACGCCCTCGACTACGTCAAGGACCTGCTGTCCTACCTGCCGTCGAACAACCAGGCCGCGGCTCCGCGCCTGGCTCCGACCGACCCGATCGTCGGTTCCATCGAGGACTCGCTCACAGACGAGGACCTCGAGCTCGACACGATCATCCCGGACTCGGCGAACCAGCCGTACGACATGCACGAGATCATCCGTCGCCTGCTCGACGACGACGAGTTCCTCGAGGTGCAGGCCGAGCGCGCCGCCAACGTCATCGTCGGTTTCGGCCGCATCGACGGCCGCAGCGTCGGCATCGTCGCGAACCAGCCCACCCAGTTCGCCGGCTGCCTCGACATCGACGCCTCCGAGAAGGCGGCCCGGTTCGTGCGGACCTGCGACGCGTTCAACGTGCCGATCATCACCCTGGTCGACGTCCCGGGCTTCCTGCCGGGCACCGAGCAGGAATACAACGGCATCATCCGTCGTGGCGCCAAGCTGCTGTACGCGTACGGTGAGGCCACCGTCGGCAAGATCACCGTCATCACCCGCAAGGCCTACGGCGGCGCATACGACGTCATGGGTTCCAAGCACATGGGTGCCGACGTGAACCTGGCGTGGCCGACCGCGCAGATCGCCGTCATGGGTGCCTCCGGCGCCGTCGGGTTCGTCTACCGCAAGCGCCTTCTCGAAGCCGCCAAGAACGGCGAGGACGTAGATGCGCTGCGCCTCGAACTGCAGAACGAGTACGAGGACACCCTGGTGAACCCGTACGTCGCGGCCGAGCGCGGATACGTCGACGCGGTCATCCCGCCGTCGCACACCCGCGGCCAGATCGTGTCCGCATTGCGACTGCTCGAGCGCAAGATGGTTTCGCTTCCGCCGAAGAAGCATGGGAACATTCCGCTGTGACCGCCGTGACGGAGGAAAAGATCATCACCGACATCGACTCGACCGAAGCAGCCGGCGCCCCCCTCGAGGACGTCGTGGTCGAAGCTGCCGGTGAGGACTCGGCACCGGAGGCCGTGACTGCCGAGGCGGTCGTCGAGACCGCGGCTGCGCTGCGCATCGTGAAGGGCAACCCGACCGACGAGGACGTCGCCGTGCTCGTGTCCGTGCTCGCCGCGGCCTCCTCGGGGGCTGCGGACGAAGGCGACGGCCGTCCCGCGGAGACGTGGGGCGACCCGACCCGGATGCATCGCCAGTGGGCGCCGTTCTCGCCGTATTCGTACCCGAACCTCGGCTGAGATGACCCGATTGGTGCTCGCGTCGGCGTCGCCGGCACGGCTGTCCGTGCTGCGCGCCGCCGGCGTGGAACCACTCGTGCGGGTGTCCGGGGTCGACGAGGACGCGATCGTCGCGTCGCTCGGCCCCGACACCGCGCCCGAGGTCGTGGTGACCGAACTCGCCCGCGCCAAGGCCGCCGACGTGGTGCCCCGGCTGAGCGGTGACGGCGTGGACGACGCAGTGGTCGTCGGGTGCGATTCGATGCTGCACATCGACGGACGGTTGCAGGGCAAGCCCGGCACCGCCGAGGTCGCGCGGGACCGCTGGCGCTCGATGGCCGGCCGCAGCGCCGACCTGCTCACCGGACACAGTCTGCTGCGGGTCCGCGACGGTGAGGTCGTCGCGGAAGCCTCCGCGCACAGCGGCACCACCGTCTATTTCGGCACCCCCACCGACGACGAACTCGAGGCCTACCTCGCGAGCGGCGAACCCCTCCAGGTCGCGGGTGCGTTCACTCTCGACAGCCTCGGTGGCTGGTTCATCGAGCGTCTCGAGGGCGACCCGTCGTCGGTCATCGGCATCGGCCTGCCGCTCGTTCGGCGGCTCCTCGGCGAGGTCGGCGTTTCCGTCGCCGACCTCTGGTCCGCGTCCGCGAAGCCGACGGGAACCGTCACCCGGTAGCGGAGGGCCGTTGGACCCCGCGCTGCAACGACCGCACCATCGCCTCGGCCTTGCTCTTGGCCCGATCGGCGTGAACCCCTGCGAACAGCTCGTCGACTGTCCCGACCCACAGTTCGAGCCACCGTTCGAACCGTGCAGGGGTGAGGCCGTGGTGTGCGTGCAGCGCCCGGTGCACGGGCAGGAAGTTGCCCTCGTACCGCGTGGTGCGGAAGAGGATCTGTTCCCAGAAGTCGCCTACGACGAGCAGATGCTCGTCGAGACCGACGATCGCGAGCACCTCGAACACCGGCGCCAGCGTCGGGTCGGTGAGGGCGTGTTCGTAGAACCTGCGGACCAGCCGGTCGATGTCGTCGCGATCGGACACGTCGACGGCCGGGGTGCCACTGGAAATCACATCCACCGAACCTACCGCCTAGTATTGACGGCGCACCTGCCACCACTGCCTCAGGAGCCCCCTGTGCCCGTCGAGCCCGACGCCAACCCCTCATTCGCTGCATACGCCGAACCCACTCGCCTGGTGTCGACGGAATGGCTGTCCGCCCACCTCGGACATCCCGAGGTGAAGGTCGTCGAATCCGACGAGGACGTGCTGCTCTACGACGTGGGCCACATTCCCGGGGCCGTGAAGATCGACTGGCATCTGGACCTGAACGACCCGGTCACCCGTGACTACATCGACGGTGCCGCGTTCGCTGATCTCATGAACCGCAAGGGCATTCGCCGCACCGACACCGTCGTGATCTACGGCGACAAGTCGAACTGGTGGGCCGCCTACGCGCTGTGGGTCTTCACGCTGTTCGGCCACGAGGACGTGCGCCTGCTCGACGGCGGCCGCGACGCGTGGATTTCCGAGAACCGCGACACCACCTTCGACGTCCCCTCCATCACCACGACCGGATACCCGGTGGTCACGCGCAACGACGCCCCGATCCGGGCGTTCAAGGACGAGGTGCTCGCAGCCCTCGGCTCGTCTCCCCTGGTGGACGTGCGCTCGCCGCAGGAGTACACCGGCGAACGCACCCACATGCCGGACTACCCGGAGGAAGGCGCCCTGCGCGGCGGCCACATCCCCACCGCGGTGTCCATCCCGTGGGCGAAGGCCGCGGCGCCGGACGGCCGGTTCCGTTCCCGCGCCGAACTCGACGAGATCTACACGGACATCCCGCGCGACGCGGATGTGATCGCCTACTGCCGCATCGGTGAGCGGTCCAGCCACACGTGGTTCGTGCTCACGCACCTGCTCGGCTACAAGAACGTCCGCAACTACGACGGTTCGTGGACGGAGTGGGGCAACGCGGTGCGTGTGCCGATCGTCAAGGGCGAAGAGCCCGGGGAAGCTCCCGCCCGATGAGCCTGCCCTCCGCGCTCGCCGAGATCGTCGACGACTTCGCCGCCGTCGCCGGTCAGGACAAGCTGCAGTTGCTCCTCGAGTTCAGCCGGGAGCTTCCACCGCTCCCGGCCGAACTCGAGGAAGCCGCGATGGAACCGGTGCCCGAGTGCCAGTCGCCGTTGTTCCTGTCGGTCGACGCGTCGGAGCGCGATCGGGTGCGGCTGCACTTCAGTGCTCCGCCGGAAGCGCCGACCACGCGGGGGTTCGCGTCGATCCTGCATCAGGGCCTCGACGGGCTCAGCGCACAGGAGATCCTCGATGTGCCGGACGACTTCTACTCGGCGCTCGGACTGGCGGATGTAGTGAGTCCGCTGCGGCTGCGCGGGATGAGCGCGATGCTCGCCCGGATCAAGCGGCATCTTCGGGCCTGACCTCGCCGGGGCGCCTGTGCAGTCTCGGCTACCGGCCGGTAACGTTGCGGGGTTCGATCTTGCTCGTAGTGTGTAGGGGCTATCCGGTTACATCGTCTATCGGATTGACGCCTACACTCTCCGTGACGGCAATAACCTAACGATCGATCAACAGGAGGCTCCGTGCCCAGTCATGCCAGCGCGCACATCACGAAAGTGCTCGTCGCCAACCGCGGCGAGATCGCTGTGCGGGTCATCCGAGCTGCCAAGGACGCCGGTTACGGCAGCGTAGCCGTCTACGCCGAGCCCGACGCGGATGCGCAGTTCGTGAAGCTCGCCGACGAGGCGTTCGCGCTCGGCGGTCAGACGTCGGCCGAGTCCTACCTGGTCTTCGACAAGATCCTCGACGCCGCGAAGAAGTCCGGCGCCGACGCGATCCACCCCGGCTACGGCTTCCTCTCCGAAAACGCCGACTTCGCCCAGGCTGTGATCGACGCCGGCCTGATCTGGATCGGCCCCTCGCCGCAGTCCATCCGCGACCTCGGCGACAAGGTCACCGCCCGCCACATCGCCGAGCGCGCCAACGCGCCGATGGCCGCGGGCACCAAGGACCCGGTCAAGAACGCCGACGAGGTCGTCGAGTTCGCCAAGCAGTACGGCGTGCCGGTCGCGATCAAGGCGGCCTTCGGTGGCGGCGGTCGCGGCATGAAGGTCGCGCAGACCATCGAGGAGATTCCCGAGCTGTTCGAGTCGGCCACCCGCGAGGCGATCGCCGCCTTCGGTCGCGGCGAGTGCTTCGTCGAGCAGTACCTGGACAAGGCCCGCCACGTCGAGGCACAGGTCATCGCCGACAAGCACGGCAACGTCGTCGTCGCCGGCACCCGCGACTGCTCGCTGCAGCGCCGCTTCCAGAAGCTCGTCGAGGAGGCCCCCGCGCCGTTCCTGACCGACGAGCAGCGCAAGCGCATCCACGAGTCCGCCAAGGCCATCTGCCGCGAGGCCGGTTACTACGGCGCCGGCACCGTCGAGTACCTGGTGCAGGGCGACACGGTTTCGTTCCTCGAGGTCAACACCCGCCTGCAGGTCGAGCACCCGGTCACCGAGGAGACCGCCGGCATCGACCTCGTGCGTCAGCAGTTCCGCATCGCCAACGGCGAAGAGCTCGAGATCAAGGAAGACCCGGCGCCCCGCGGCCACTCCTTCGAGTTCCGCATCAACGGTGAGGACGCCGGTCGCGGCTTCCTCCCCGCCCCCGGCCCGATCTCCGTCTACAAGGAGCCCACGGGCCCGGGCGTGCGCGTCGACTCCGGCGTCGTGCAGGGTGACGTCATCGGCGGCCAGTTCGACTCGATGCTCGCCAAGCTGATCGTCACCGGCGAGAACCGCGAGCAGGCGCTGCAGCGCGCCCGCCGTGCCCTCGCCGAGTTCGAGGTCGACGGCCTCGCCACGGTCATCCCGTTCCACCGGCACATCGTCGAGCACCCGGCCTTCATCGGTGACGGCGAGAAGTTCGACGTCTACACCAAGTGGATCGAAACCGAGTGGGAGAACACCATCGAGCCCTACGCGGGTGCCGGTGCCGTCGACGACGAGGACGAGGCTCTGCCGCGTCAGAACGTCGTCGTCGAGGTCGGTGGCCGTCGCGTCGAGGTGTCCCTGCCCGGCCAGTTCTCGCTCGGCGGTGGCGGCGGCGCGGCCGGTGCCATCCGCAAGAAGCCGAAGGCCCGCAAGCGTGGCGGCGCCCACGGCGGCAAGGCGTCCGGCGACGCCGTGACCGCGCCGATGCAGGGCACCGTCGTCAAGGTCGCGGTCACCGAGGGCCAGGAGGTCGCCGAGGGCGATCTGATCGTCGTCCTCGAGGCCATGAAGATGGAGAACCCGGTCACCGCGCACAAGGCCGGTGTCGTGACCGGCCTGGCCGTCGAGCCGGGTGCTGCCATCACTCAGGGAACGGTGCTCGCCGAGCTCAAGTGATGTTCTGACCAACGGGGCGTGCCCCGGGCGGATCCGACGATCCGCCCGGGGCACGCCCTGTTTCGGCCGTCGAATCGGCTGCGCTCTCGTTCGAACGCATGTATCATTCGAACATGAGTTCGATCGGGGGGCCGAGGCCGGTGGACACCACCACCGTGGACGAACTCTGCGCACTCGACCTCGACCGTCTCTCCGACGAGGAGATCGCCTCGACGCTCCGCACCGTCGAACGTCTCCGCCGCCGCCTCGACGGCCTCGACGCACGACTCGTCGCCCAGGTCGAAGGGCGTGTACTCGAGAACGCCGTGAAGCTGTCCACGCCCCAGAAATACCTGGTCGAACTCCTGCACCTGTCCCGCGCCGACGCGGTTCGGCGAGTGAAGAACTCCCGCCTCCTGGCACCCCGCACGACTCCCAGCGGCGCAATCCTCGGCCCGGTCATGCCGGTCACAGCCGCTGCCGTTGCCGACGGGGATGCGTCCGCCGCGCACGCCGACGCCATCCGCAGAGTGATCGAGAAGATTCCGGGACGATTCGGGAACGACGTCGTCGAGACCGTCGACCGCATCCTCGGCACCCTCGCACGGACCGCGACCCCCGACGACATCACCACCGCCGGCATCGACCTGCTCGCCCGGCTGGACCCCGACGGTAACCCACCGGACGACCGCGACCGCAAGGCTCGCCGATCCCTGAGGCTCGCACCGCAGTCGGCCGATCTGATGTCCCGCCTGCACGGCGACCTTCATCCGGCGACCAGAGCCAAACTCGACGCCGTCCTCGCCACCTGGGCACGACCGGGCATGAACAACCCCGACGACCCTGACTCACCTGTCGGCAGCACCGACCGCCCCGACCTCGACCCGGACGTTCTCGATCGAGCGGCCCGCCGCGACCGGCGCACTCCCGAACAACGCCTCCACGACGCCTTCGACGCACTATGCACCCACGCACTGGCCTCCGGCGCTCTCGGCCGACACCGCGGTCTGCCGGTCACCGTTGTCGTCACCATGACCCTGCGCCAACTCGAGCGGGCCACCGGCCTCGCCACCACCGCCACCGGCGGGGTCGTACCCGTCACCGATGCCCTCGCCATGGCCGAGCACGCCCATCCGGTCCTGGCGCTGTTCGACCACGCCGGCGCTCCCCTGCATTTCGGACGGTCCAGACGCCTCGCCACCGCCGACCAGCGTCTGTTGCTCACCGCGTGGCAACGCGGCTGCACCCGGCCCGGCTGCGATGCTCCCGCCTCGCACTGCGCCGTTCACCACCTGACCGAATGGCAACACGGCGGCGGCACCGACATCGACAATCTCGCGCTGGTCTGCGACGCCGACCACGCGCGCGTCACCGACTCCGGGTGGCGCACCACCGCCGATCCCCACGGCCACCGCCCCCTGTGGACCGCACCGCACCTCCTCGATCCCACCCGCACACCCCGGCGCAACCATCGCCATCACCCCCACGAGCTCGTCACCCACGCGATCCTGAACGCGTCCCCACCCCGTCGCAGGCGCGGCCCGGCAGCACCGACGCGTTGCCGGGATCGGAACGGCTCCGACTCGGCGGAGGACCATCACCCACGACCGGAGCACAGTTCGTAGCGTTCCGGGGCAGATTTCCGTGAACGCTCGAGGCTAGGGTGGATATATGGCCGAGCCGCACGAGATACGCATCGGCACCGCCGAACGCGAGCAGGCACAGCGTCTGCTCGGAGAACACTTCGCTGCCGGACGACTCACCCTCACAGAGTTCGAGGAACGGTCCGGACGCATCGAAGCGGCGACGACACGCGGCGAACTGGTGGCCTCGTTCTCCGATCTACCCCTCATCGAACCGGCACCGCGGCAACGGCGCGGACGGGGACTGGTTCTCGGCCTGCTACCGCTGGCCCTGTTCGCGGTGTTCTTCGTAGCGGACCGGTTCGGCATCGGCCTGTGGCTGCCCGCGGTCGCAGCGGTTGCCGCCGCGGGGACGGCGATGTTCGTCGGCCGGTCCCGTCCTGCAGACCCGGCACCCGGGTCCGCGCGCCTCCTGCCCGCACGCCTTCTCGACGAGAACGCACCCGAACCGCCCTACGCACGCGAAACCCGTTACCGCACAACACCTTCAGGGGCCGCGATGCTCGACGTGCTCACCCTCTTGCCGATCGGGCTGGTGGCCGCCGTGTCGATGGTGGCGATCCGCTTCCCGATCGTCATGGTGATCTGCGCCGTCGTGCTCGTCGCGGTCGTGGTGAAGGCGTATCGGATCATGACCGGAGGACCCGGATTCGGCCCGTGAGACCGGCCACGCCGCCCCAACTTCGGGCCACTAGTCTGGTGGGCATGTCCGATACCCCCGAGGTTCGCATCGGCACCGCCGAACGCGAGCGTGCGCTGCAGTTGCTCGGTGAACATTTCGCGGCCGGACGCCTCACCCTCGCCGAATTCGAAGAACGCAGCGGCAAGGCCTCGGCGGCGACGACCCGCAGCGACCTCGACGCCCTGTTCACCGATCTGCCGACGGAAACGGCGAACGTCCCTGCCCCGGCAGCGGAGACGGCACCCGCCAAGAGTGGACTGCCGGACCGGTGGCGCGACGTGGTCGCGGGCGTGACCCCGCTCGTGGCGGTCGTGCTGTTCTTCGTCTTCGACCACAACTGGCTGTGGTTCCTGCTCATCCCGATCGTCAGCGTCGTCCTGTATGCGGGCATCGATCAGACCGATCGTTCGGGTGACCGGAAGAAGAAGCACAAAGGCAGTGGCAAGAAGGGCGGGGGCGACGCCTGATGGAACCGGTCGAGATCAACGCGGGCAACTGGTATCTGCTCGCCGAGGACACCGACGCCTGGGACGCCGACACCCGGTACCGCTGGTCGGTGCGCGAGGCGACGACCGCGGAATCGGTTGCGGACGTGACACTGATGCCGGACGGAACGTTGACCGGCACCGCCCGCGACGGCGAGGACGCCGCGCTGACCGCTGCGCGCCGCGCGGTACGCGGATTCGCCGAGGCCGCACTCGGTCTGACCGTCCGGGACGCCTGACCGGTGCCCACACTCACGTGGCGGCGAACGCTGCCTCTCGTGCTGGCGACGGTCGTCTTCACCGCGATGCTCCTGTCCCCCGGAGGCACCGCACCGGAAGGTCCGCCGCACGCCGACAAGGTTACGCACGCACTCTTCTTCGCGACCCTCGCCTACTGCTCGCTGTACGCGCGGATCCCCGTCGCCTGGACGATCGGCTGGCTCGCCGCGTACGGCGTGCTGACCGAGATCCTGCAGGAGACGGTTGCGGTGCGGCGCTCGGGATCCGTGTGGGACTGGTGCGCCGACCTGGTCGGTGTGTTCGTCGGTCTCGCGGTGTTCACTACGGTACGCCGTCGCACCCGAGCCGCGCCCTGACGGATCGGGTGCGACGACGCACTGCGCCCAGATGAGGCACTGCGCCTACATCATTCGCCGCGTACGGTCTCCGCACGCTCCGTGTCGGCCAACCGCTCCGTGTCGACCAACCGGGACCGCAATGCCTGGAGAGTGTCGTCGTCGAGACTCAGTCCTTCCGCGAAGTACTGCTCGATCGTCCCGTAGCGGTTGGTTACCTCGTCGAGCGACGCCTCGAGATAGTTGCGCTGCACACCGAGGAGTGGGCGCAGCACGTCCGGGTCCCCGCCGAGTTCGCGGAACTTCGTGAACAGCGGCTCGAACGTGGGAAGCAGCAGATCGTTGGTGCGCAGATAGTCGGCGAACACGTCGTCCTCGCCGGCACCGGCGAACAGCAGCAGCGACGCGGCCGCCCATCCGGTCCGGTCCTTCCCCGCACTGCAGTGCACGAGCGCCGGAACCTCGCCGTGCGCGATTCCGGTCGCCAAACGTCGATAGGACGCGGCCGCGCTGGGCATGGAGACGAAGTCCCGGTAGCTGCCCAGCAGGTAGTTCTCGGCGCGACCGTCCGACAACTCCTTCGCGACAACCTCGGGGTTCGCCACGAGTTCGGGCAGTGCGGCCGCGATGGAGGCGTCCTCGCGATCGGCGAAGACGTCGAGTCCGACGTGGACCGCGCCGTCGGGCAGACGGTCGGGCCGCCGTTCCATCTCGGCGGCGGTCCGCAGGTCGAAGACAGTGGTGATCTGCAGGGCGTCGAGCGTCTCACGGTCTGTGTCGGTGAGTCGGCTCAGATCGGTGGAGCGGAACACCACTCCGGTGCGGACCACGCCGCCGAACCGGCTCGCACACCCGCCGATGTCCCGCAGGTTGGCGAGCGACGGTATCGCGAACGTCGTGTCCTCGCCCGCGCCTTCTCCCACTGTTTCTGTCATGTACGACAAACTACGCGGCGCGGCGACGGACTGCGGCACAGCCCGGGTGGCACCGTTACCCGGTGAGCGGACGGCAATCGGCGGTGCATCCCGGGTTCTGCGGCGGGGTCTCCGGCGTCGCCGGTCGGTGCAGCACAGCCGACGTCGGCCGGACCCGCAGCGCATCGCCGTCGAGGACGGCTTCACCGTCGACGATCAGCGAGTACCCGCCCGGTTCGGCGGGTGGGTGCACGAGGGAAACGACCGGGTGCACACCGATGTTCGCGGTGGTGCGCCGGCCGGGTTCGCCGACGGTCAGATCGGTGCCGTTCCACACCGCCGTCACCGCGACCGCGTGCGGTCTGAAGTCGGCGCCGGTGGTCAGGAGATAGGCGTATCCGAAGTCCGCGAGTGCCGCGTCGAGCGCGGCGAGATCGACTTTGATGCTCACGGCACCGAGCGTGCGCGGGATCAGGCACACGGTCAAGACACAGCGTCGCGCCGCACCACCCGAAGGCGATGCGGCGCGGCTCGGCTCATCCAGCTATTGGACATCTCCCGAGGCTTCGCCGATGAAATACGGCAGACCGATGCATGTCCCGAGAACGGGGTCACCGGCCGTCGTTCCCTTCACGGTGGCACCACCGGGCAGGACCACCTGGAATCCAGGCTGCTGCATCACGCAGATCCCCAATCCCGGATCGACCTTGGCTTCGATCGGAGCCATACCGTCGCCGTCGTTGGTCACCGTCGGCTGCGCCGATGCGGCTCCCGCACCGAGTACGACTGCGGGGGCGATGAGCGCGGTAGCGATGGCGGCGTGCAATGCGATCTTGTTCATGACTTTCTCCTCAGACTGTTGCGGCGCTTTCGCAACCGGCTTTCTCGGTGTCGTGTCCGGCGCTTCCGGCCACGGCAACAACTTTCCGCCGACCAGCGCCCCGCCGAATCCGTGCTGACCCGGCATTTCCGCCCAGTGCCGGCACGGATTCCGGTTCCGTGCCTGCACGGTGGTGCCTGCGATCGGGCCGGGAGCACACTGAAAAGGTTCGGTGAGGAGATCCGATGGTGCGTCGTCGAGCAATCCCGGTCCTGATCGCCCTGGCCGCCGTTCTCGCCGCGGCCGTGGTGGCGTCGGTGGACTGGTCCCCCGCAGCCCGGCACGATCCGGCGCGGGCATTGCTCCTCGGACCTCGCGAATCGTTCGCTGCTGCGGAGGGTCCGTTCCTGCCGGTGTTCGGTACCACCGAGCTGATCCTGTTCCTGGGTGCCGGCATGGCGTTCGTGGTGTCCGGCGCCGTCGCGTGGCAGTTCCGTCCGCACGACCTGACGGGTCCGCTGATCCTGGCGGCGGGCCTGTTGTGGCTGCTCGGCGGGCTGCGTCGCTCCAGCAATCCGGTTCTGTTCACGATCGGGGTCGTGGCGACGAACCTGTATCTGCCGCTGTTGCTGCAGGCGGTGATCGGGTTCCCCACGGGTCGGCTGCACCATCGCTGGGAGAAATGGTTCATCGGCGCGACATGGTTCCTCGCGACCGCCGGCGTGATGACCGAGTGGATGTTCGTCGATCCCCGAGCGACCGTCACGCTGGTCCCGTCGACGTCCACGAATCTGCTGCTGATCCGGCATGATCCCCGGTTGGCGGACCCGATCCAGCTCGTAGTCGGCGCCGGCGCGCTGGTGCTGGTCGCCGTCGTCGTCGCCGTTGTGACGGTGCGCTGGCGGCGCGGAACACCGGCCTATCGAGCGGGGTTCGCGCCGCTCGCGATCGCCTACGCGATCGCCGGGCTCGTGACGGTGGCGATCCTGTCCACCGCGATCCGGGTGCCCGGGTCCCCCTACATCTGGATCCTGAATCTGCGCTATCCCGGCGCCGCGCTGTTCCCGCTGGCCGTCGCGATCGGGTTGGTGCGCTACCGGCTGGCACGGGCGGCGATCAGCGATGCGATGGTCGAGATCGGCGACGTGCCACTCGATGTCGGCTTCGTTGATGCGCTGCGGCGCGCGGTGCGTGATCCCAGCCTGGTGCTGTGGACGTATTCACCCGAGGACGGGTGCTATCTGGACGCGGACGGAACCCCACGGGAGCTGCCGCGCCGTTCCCGGTCGCGGGCGGCAACGATCGTCGAGCGCGAGGGCCGGCCTGTCGGTGCGCTCGTCTACGACGCGACCTTGGAGGCTCAGCCGGAGCTGCTCGCGGCTGTGCGAAGCGCCGCGATCGTCGCGTTGGATCACGAGCGTCTTCGGGATTCGCTGCGCGAACAGCTCGAGGAGGTGCGCCGGTCGCGGGAGAGGATCGTGACGGCAGGCGACATGCAACGCAAGCGTCTCGAACGCGACCTGCACGACGGCGCGCAGCAGCGCCTGGTTGCGGCGTCGTTGCTGCTGCGCCGCGCGCAGCGCGCCGACGACGAGATGGATCTGCGCAAGCTGCTCGGTGACGGGGTCGCCGAGCTCGACAATGCCTTGGCCGAGCTGCGGGAGTTGGCCCGCGGCGTGTATCCGCCGGTACTGACCGAGCGTGGGCTGGTGGTGGCGCTGAAATCGCTCGCCGAGCGGGCTCCGCTCCCCGTCCGCATCGTGGATCGGATCGGTACGCGGCTGCCGGCCGCGATCGAGTTGGCCGTGTATCTGATCACCGCCGAGGCGGTCACGAATGCGGCGAAACACTCGGGTGCGTCGGTGGTCGACATCGAGCTGGACCGGAACGACGACCAGATGACTCTGACGGTCCGTGACGACGGTTGCGGCGGAGCGGAACCGACCCCGGGCAGCGGACTCGACGGGTTGGCCGACCGGGCGGCCGCGCTCGGCGGATATCTGGTGCTGTACAGCCCACCGGACCGGGGTACGACCGTCACGGTGACTCTGCCGCTCGGCACCGTCCTTACCGCCTGACCGGACGCATGCCGGTTCCGCTGCCGGACCGGATGGCGTTCAATGGATTCTGGGTCCTCCTCAGGGAGTGCGGGCAGTGGACGAACAGGATGAACTCGGTCCGGGCACGGTCTTCGCGGGATACACGATCGAGCGTCTGCTCGGCATCGGTGGTATGGGCCGCGTATATCTCGCTGTGCATCCGCATCTGCCGCGCAAGGTCGCGTTGAAGGTGCTGCATCCGGGACTGACGTCGGACGAATACGTCGCGTCGCGGTTCGAGCGGGAGGCAGCGCACGTCACGCGGCTCGAACACCCCAACATCGTGCAGATCTACGATCGCGGGCGCGAGCACGGGCGCTTGTGGATCACAATGCAGTACGTTCCCGGCGTCACGGCCGCGGACCTGATCGCGGCCGGACCGGTCCCGGTGGAGCGGGCCGTGCACATCATCTCCGAAACGGCGAAGGCTCTCGATTTCGCGCATCGGACGGGTGTGCTGCATCGCGATGTGAAGCCGGCGAACATCCTCATCGCCGACCCGATCGCCGAGGACGAGCCGGAGCGGGTGCTGCTCACCGACTTCGGTATCGCGAAGGCGCTCGACGAGACGGGGCGTCTGACGCGCACGGGAATGTTCGCGGCGAGCCTGCAGAACGCCGCGCCGGAGCAGTTCGACACCGCGGTCGTCCTCGACCACCGGGCAGACCAGTATTCGCTGGGGTGCACTTTCTACCACCTGCTCACCGGCCGGCCCCCGTACCCCGGTGAGACATTGCCGCAGCTGTGGCACGGTCACGCTCGGAGCCCGATCCCGCGTCCGAGCGAGGCTCGTCCGGATGTCCCGGTGGCACTGGACGCGGTCGTCGCGCGGGTACTCGCGAAGGATCGGGCCGATCGGTACCCGTCGTGCCGCGCGTTCGCCGACGCGGTGCGAGCGGCGATAGAGACCGACAGCAGCAACGGCGCACGAACCCGGATCTGGCACGAATCCGATCGCGCGGAGTTGCGGCGTTCCGGGCCCCGAAACCGCCGGTCGTGTCCGCTGCGGGTGGTCCTCGCCGACGACTCGGTGCTGCTGAGGGAAGGCATCCGCAGCCTGCTCGGCGACGAGGGGCTCGAGGTGGTCGGTGAAGCCGGCGATGCATCCGATCTGCTCGCGCTGGTCGCGCAGGCCCGCCCCGACATCGCGGTCGTCGACATCCGGATGCCGCCGACGCACACGGTCGAGGGCATCGAGGCGGCCCGGACGATCCGCTCCGAGTTCCCCGAGACCTCGGTGCTGTTGTTGTCGCAGTACGTCGAATCCGAGTACGTGATGGATCTGTTGACGAACGGGGCCGGGGGGCTGGGCTATCTGCTCAAGGACCGGGTCGCCGACATCGACGAGTTCATCGACACCCTGCATCGGGTCGCCGACGGCGGGTCGGCGATCGACCCGAGTGTGGTGAGCCGGATGGTGTCTCGCCCGCACCCCGGCAGGCGGCCCATCGACGACCTGTCGACCCGGGAACGGGAGGTGCTCGCGCTCATGGCCGAGGGGCGCTCGAACCGCGCCATCGGCGCCACGCTGTTCCTCGGGGAACGGACCGTGGAGGCCCACATCCGGTCGATCTTCCTCAAGCTCGGCCTGCATCCGGAGCCGGAGGCCCACCGCCGGGTGCTCGCGGTCCTCGAGCATCTCGAGGCGAACTCCTCATGACGGGGAGGCAGCGTGTTCAGCCGCGGGAGAGCACTCGGTCCAGCGCTCCGACCGCTTCGTCGAGCTCGGCGGTCGTGACGATCAACGGCGGCCGGAAACGGATTCCGCGCGAACCGGTTCCGATCATGAGGACGTGTTCGTCGGTGAACAGCCGGGACAGGACGGCGTCGCGTTCGGCCGGGGAGGGCAGATCGACGGCGCACATCAGCCCGCGTCCGCGCACTTCGGTGACCTCAGGATGCCGGTCGGCGAGTTGCCGCAGTGCCGACAGCAGGTGCGCGCCGGTGAGCCGGGCCCGATCGACGAGCCGGTCCCGTTCGATCACTTCGAAGACGCGGCGGGCCCGCACCATGTCCGTGAGGTTGCCACCCCACGTGGAGTTCAGGCGGGAACTCACGGTGAAGACGTTGTCGGCGACGTCGTCGAGCCGGCGACCGGCCATGATGCCGCACACCTGCGTCTTCTTGCCGAACACCACGATGTCCGGGACGACGTCCATCTGCTGGTAGGCCCACATGGTGCCGGTCATGCCGACCCCGGTCTGCACCTCGTCGAAGATCACCAGCGCATCGTTCTCGTGACACAGATCCGCCATGGCACGGAAGAATTCGGGGCGGAAATGGTGGTCGCCGCCCTCGCCCTGGATCGGTTCGGCGATGAAGCACGCGATGTCGTGCGGGTTCTCGACGAACGCACGCCGGGCCTGCTCGAGCGCCCGGGATTCGGCTTCCGCGACGTCGCGACCGTCCCGCAGATAGGGCGCGTCGATGCGCGGCCAATCGAACTTGGGATAGCGGTCGGTCTTGACGGGATCGGTGTTGGTCAGCGACATCGTGTATCCGGTCCGGCCGTGGAAGGCCTCGGTCAGGTGCAACACCTTGCTGCCGAGGTTCGGGTCGCGGCCGTGGGCTTCGTTGAGCCTGCTGGCCCGGTCGAACGCCGCCTTGAGTGCGTTCTCGACGGCGACCGCACCGCCGTCGACGAAGAACATGTGCGGCAGGGCCGGGTCGCCGAGGATCCGGGCGAAGGTGTCGACGAACCGGGCCATCGGCACCGTGTAGATGTCGGAGTTGCTGGGCTTGTTCACTGCCACCGCGGCCAGTTCGTCCACGAAGTCGGGGTCGCCGACGAGGTCGGGATGATTCATGCCGAGCGCGGAGGACGCGAAGAATCCGAACATGTCGAGGTAGGTGGTGCCATCGCGCTGGTCGACCAGGCGCAGCCCCGAGGACTTGTCGAGATCGAGGACGAGATCGAACCCGTCGGCCAGGATGTGGCGGCCCAGTGTGTCGTGTACCCGGTTCGGCGGCAGTTCTTCGGCACCACCCGGGTTTCGGAATGCAGTGCTCATGCCCCGAGGCTACGCCAAATCCTTTACTGCGGCGCGGGCTTGAAACCGGAGAATATGCTTACGCAAGGGCTAACGATCGTAAAATGTTTGGAGTATGACGGTGCTGCGGGTCGCGACGTTCGCGGTCGCGCGGATCTGCTGCAGCAGATGCTCGAGTTCCCGCGGCGAACCGACCCGCACGAGCAGGATGTAGCTCTCGTCGCCGGCCACCGAGTGACAGGATTGGATGGCGTCGATGTGTCGCAGCCGGGCGGGCGCGTCGTCCGGCTGCGAGGGATCGAGAGGGGTGATCGCCACGAACGCCGACAGCATCAGCCCGAGCGCCTCGGGATCGACCGACGCCGTGTACCCGCGGATCACCTCCCGTGCCTCGAGCCTTCGCACTCGCGACTGCACCGCCGACACCGACAGGCCGGCCTTGTCCGCCAGCGCCGACAGCGTGGCCCGGCCGTCGGCGACGAGCTCACGCAACAACAGCCGATCGATCTCGTCCAGGTTTTCTCTCGAGGATTCCGGCACGAGCGCAGGTTATCCGAGCACGGAAGGACCGCACCCATGAATGCGCCCTCAGGGCATCCGGCCCCACCCCATCCGAGCGCAGATCTCGCCACCCGCGCCGCACAGGCCCTGCAGCGATGCGGAGCACCGACTCCGGCGCGCGACGGCTCCCTCGTCGTGACCACCCCGATCGACGGTTCCGAGCTCGCACGCCTCCACCCGCACACCGCCGCCGACCTCGACATCGCGATCTCCGCCGCCGCCGAGGCCTTCACCGTCTGGCGCGCGGTGCCGGCGCCGCAGCGGGGGCGGCTCGTGCGGCGGCTCTCGGAGCTACTCACCGAGCACAAGGCCGATCTGGCGGAGCTGGTCACCCTCGAGGCGGGGAAGATCACCTCCGAGGCACTCGGCGAGGTGCAGGAGATGATCGACGTCTGCGACTTCGCGGTCGGACTGTCGCGTCAGCTCTACGGTCGCACCATGCCGTCGGAGCGCCCCGGGCACCGGCTCATGGAGACCTGGCATCCCCTCGGTGTCGTCGGCGTCATCTCCGCGTTCAACTTCCCGGTCGCCGTGTGGTCGTGGAACACAGCGATCGCCCTGGTGTGCGGCGATCCGGTGGTGTGGAAGCCGTCGGAGACGACCCCGTTGACGGCGCTGGCCTGCGACGCGCTCCTGCGCCGCGCCGCGAGCGACACGGGGGCCCCGGAAGCGCTGCACCACGTGCTGCTCGGGGACGCGACCGTCGGCGAGGCGCTCGTCGACGACCCCCGGGTCGCGCTGGTCAGCGCGACGGGGTCGGTACGGATGGGCCGCATCGTCGGCCCCAGGGTCGCGGCGCGCTTCGGCCGGGCGCTGCTCGAACTCGGCGGGAACAACGGCGCGATCGTCGCGCCGTCGGCCGATCTGGACCTGACGGTACGGGCCGTCGTGTTCGCCGCAGCCGGCACCGCCGGACAACGATGCACGACACTGCGCCGGCTCATCGTGCACCGGTCGGTGGCGGACGAACTGGTCCGCCGCATCGCGACCGCCTACTCGGGTCTGCGGATCGGCAACCCGTTCGACGACGGAGTCCTGGTGGGTCCCTTGATCTCCGGTCGCGCGTACGAGGCGATGTGCAAGGCACTCGAACGCGCCGAGCTCGACGGCGGCGTGCGCGTCACCGGCGGCGAACGTATCGATGTCGGACACGGCGAGGGTCCGGGCGAGTCGTTCTACGTCTCCCCCGCGCTCGTCCGCATGCCCGCGCAGACGGAAGTGGTTCGGGAGGAGACCTTCGCGCCGATCCTGTACGTGCTGACCTACGACGAGTTCGACGAGGCGATCGCCCTGCACAACGCGGTGCCGCAGGGCTTGGCGTCGTCGATCTTCACCACCGATTCCCGTGAGGCCGAACGCTTCCTGGCCGCATCCGATTGCGGCATCGCGAATGTCAACATCGGCACGTCGGGCGCCGAGATCGGCGGCGCCTTCGGCGGCGAGAAGGAGACCGGCGGCGGCCGCGAGTCCGGATCGGACTCGTGGAAGGCGTACATGCGCCGCGCCACCAACACGATCAACTACTCCGACGAGCTGCCTCTCGCGCAGGGCGTCGAGTTCGGTTGACGGTCTACACTCCCCGCGTCCGCGCGTGCCACCCCCAGGCGGCGAGCAGCGCGCCTTCCATGGCCGCGTCCAGAAGATAGGTCTTCGGGATCCGCCCGGCGGGAACATAGACCAGGTCGACGGTGAGCAGGGTGGCGGCGGTGGCCACCCCGACCCGCCGCGCCGCGCGTGTTCCCTCGGGCGTGCCCTCGGACCGCAGTTGCACCGATCCGTTGCCCACGAGCAGACCTGCCACCGTGTACATCAGCCACCGGTCCTGCTTCGGACCGAAGATCGCTTCGAAACTGCGTCTGTGCACGAGCGGCCACAGCCCGCCGAGAACGTTGCACCATCCGTGGACGCGCGCGAGCCCGACGCCGAGACGGTCGGCTTCGGCAACGGTGGTGTTCATGACGACCGACTACTCCTCCGGGTCCGCATCAGCGCACCCCGCGCGGCCACGGCCGCCGCGGCACCGATGCCGAGAATCCAGGGTCCGCCCACGAGAATCGGATCCATCCACTGATGGGCCGTGTCGACGCGTCGTCGTCCGAGGCGCGAGCGGGCCCCACCGGGCGTGAACTCGCTTCTGATGCCGGTCTCGGTGAACGGATTGTCCGGGCGTGTGGACGCGAACGACCTCAGGTGGGATTCGACGGCGTCGATCCGGTCGGCGCCGAGCAGGAGCAGCCAGTGCGCAGCGCGTCCTTCGCTGAATCGGCGGTAGGCGTACTTTCGGACGATCCCCGACAACCCCTTCGGTGGGCAGGAGGTGCCGAATACCGGAGTCAGCAGGGCATGTTCGACCGAACGTTCACGGGGCCACTTCTCTTCCTGCCGGTCCGGGAAGTCCCAGTGCGCTCCCGTGGCTTCCGGGTCGAAACGCTCCTTCGGCACCGCCGGACGGTTCTTCGGATCGAGGTCGACGCCCCATCCCGGTATCCGTGCGCGCAGATCGTCCGAGTCCGGACGCGCGTGCGGGCTCGCGGTGTACGCGGCGGGTGTCGGCGGCTTCGTCATCTCGCAGTCCTTTCACGCAGCGTCCGGCACGATGACCGGCTTGATGCAGTCGTCGAGTTTCGCGGAGAAGATGTGGTAGCCGTCGGCGATATGTTCCAGCGGGATGCGGTGCGTGACAATGTCGTTCGGCTTGATCACGCCACTCCGGATGTGCTCGAACAGGCGCGGCCACTGGCGTTTGACCGGACACTGGTTCATCCGCAGCGTCAGCCCCTTGTTCATCGCATCCCCGAACTTCACGGCGCTGAACATCGGCCCGTAGGCACCCATCACCGAGACCGTTCCGCCTTTGCGGACCGAGTCGATGGCCCAGTTGAGCGCGATCGGCGATCCGCCCTGCAGCTTGAACTTGGTCGAGGTCACGTGCTGCAGCAGGTTGCCGTCGGCTTCCGCACCGACCGCGTCGATGACCACGTCGGCCCCGAGATGATCGGTGGCCTTCTTCATCTGCACGACGATGTCGTCGTACTCGGCGAAGTTGTAGGTCTCGGCGTGGGCGAAGGTACGCGCCTTCTCGAGCCGATATTCGAGGTGGTCGATCACGATCACCCGCCCGGCGCCCATGAACCACGAACTCTTCGCGGCGTACAGACCCACCGGCCCGGCGCCGAAGACCACCACGGTGTCGCCCTCGACGATGTCACCGAGCTGCGCCCCGAAGTATCCGGTCGCGAGCGCGTCGGTGCACATGAGCGCGTCCTCGTCGTCCATCCAGTCCGGGATCTTCTGCGGCCCGACGTCCGCGAACGGCACGCGCACGAACTCTGCCTGGCCGCCGTCGTATCCGCCACAGGTGTGCGAGTATCCGTAGATTCCCCCGACCGCCGTGGCGTTGGGATTGACGTTGTGGCAGTTCGAATACAGACCGCGGGCACAGAAATAGCACGAGCCGCAATAGATATTGAACGGCACCATCACCCGGTCCCCGGGTTGCACGTTGCGGACCGACGGCCCGACTTCGTGCACCACACCGACGAATTCGTGGCCGAACGTCATGCCCACTCTGGTGTCGGGCATCATCCCGTGATAAAGATGCAGATCCGATCCGCAGATCGCGGCGCGCACCACCCGCACGATCGCATCGTTCCGGTGCTCGATGCGCGGAACATCCTTTTCCTCCACCCGGACCTTGTACGGTCCGCGGTACACCATCGCTTTCAATTCGCCTCCCGGCTCTGGATTTTCGATCCGCCTCCCGGCTCTGCGCCGGAATCCTCCTACGGAACCTCGGGGTGGTCGGCGAACATGGCTTCGATGCGAGCCTTGATCTCGGCCGTGCTGAAGCCTGCTCCCGTCGTCCGCGGCCGCGCCGGCTCCGGTCCCTCCGCCTCGGCCGGGCCGAGGTCTTGCACATCGGTCGTAGTCATCTGTCCCGGAACTCCTTTCACGACGGTGAACGCCCGACTGTGCCTTCGCGCCTCAGCCCGCGACCTGCTGTGCCTTCGCGTACGCGAGATGAAGGAAATCCGCTCCCGTCAGTACCGCGAGGGCGTCCACGCAGAGTGCGGTCGGTCGCGGCGCGAACACCCGCCCCACGGTGAGAACGGCAACCGCCCAGACGTCGAAGCAGAACGGGCAGGTCAACAGTTCACCCAGGCTGCGCCGGGCTCCGTTCCGGTACTTCGGTGACTCCATCACCTCTGCGGGCCCGCCGTCGCCGTCGTACTCGGTGAACGGTGCGCGAAGCGGATTGGTCACCTCGTCCTTGGTGATCGTGCGCGACAGCTTGTGGACCGCAACCGCGGCGAGGAGCAGATCACGGGTGCTCATTCTCCGGGGCAGCTGTCTGCCGGTCACCACCGACAACGCAGCGATGCCTACAACGAGAATGCTATAGAGGGCCAGGACCACCAGGTGCCCGCCGAGGTTCCGTTCGTCTTCCGGTTCGTCGCCGCGGCTGTCGAGCTTCCATTCGGGTTCGGTCGCGAGAGTCATCGATGCTTCCTTCACAAGTCGGTCGCATCGAGGTACCCGCCCCCGCCGAAATCAATCATCCGGCGCCCACGAGTTCACGTCAGGGCCGGGGCAGCAGCTCCGCGCTCAGCGGTTCGATCTCGATCACCGCGCCCTCCGCCTGGCCGTAGTAGCGCGTCCGCATCCGCCACAGCCGGAAGTGCCCGAGCTCCGAACGCCAGCCGCCGAGGTAGTACTTCCGGCCGAGCAACGCCAGCGCACGCAGCGACGGGGCCCCGGGGTGCACCTTCGCGCGGCCGCGGACCCGCAGGACGTGGTCCGAGCGGCCCTTCCCCTCCGCGTCGAGCAGCACGACGACATCGGGGTTCGCCGCGGCGTTGCGGGCCGCGACGGTGTCCCGTCCGGTGGCCAGGAACAACCGGCCTCGGTCGTACAGGAACCACAGCGGTGTCATGGCCGGCCGCCCCTTCGGCGACCGGGTCGCGACGCGCGCGACGAGCGAATGCTCGAAGAATGTGGCGGCGATCGGATCGTCCGGGGTCACGACGGCTCCTCGTGCAGCATGGCGTAGTCCCATCCGGTGGCGCGGCGCTGCTCGAAATCGAACCAGGCGAGGCCGTCGGTCGTGACGTCGGTGGCCCGCACCATCCGGCCGCGCAGGTTCACCGCGCGCAGCTCGAACCAGAACGATCCGTCGTCGAGGATCAGCGCAACCCTGTCGAACGCGGCATCCGCCGGGAGAGATTCCGGGTGGAGTCCCACCCTCAGCTTCTCGTCTTCGGAAACGACCCGTGCGGGCAGCGCGTCGACGTGGCCGTCGTGGTCGAATGCGACGGCTGCGCGACCGCGGGACAGCAATTCCGCGACGAGCGGTTCGGGGTCGACTCTCTGGGTGACGCCCATGGTGTACGAGGGTAGCGGGTCTATCCGCGGCGGTCGCGGGTTCGGCGCTCACGCCGGATCCGGATCGGCTCGGGCGGCTCGACGTGCTCGTTTCCGGGCAGCGGGGATTCACCGCGCCGGGCACGCACCTCGGAGACGGTTTCGATCCCGGCCAACTCGTCGGAGCCCTGACGGGCCGGGGTTTCCTCGTAGAGCGAGAACCACGGGTATCCGCGCTTGGTGTATTCCTCTGCGGTCACGGGTTCGGTCGGGGGCTGCTCGCCGGTGAGCGCTTCCCAGCGGTCGCTGTTGACCAGCTCGATCCGAACGGCCGAGTGGTGGTCGAGGTCCCACGCGTCGTGTTCCTCGACGGGCGTCGCGACACCCTGTTCGATCGCCCCTCCGGCCCCGAACCCCATCGACGACGACGGCTCGGGCGCCCCGAACGCCCGCATCGGCCGCTGCGCGTCGAACTTCTTGCGCTCCTCCCAGATCGGTCCTCGGATCGGGTACGCGACGATCCGCACTCCCCCGATCACGACCCCGGCGGCGAGCTGTTCCTCGACCGTGTATCCGGCTCCGAGCGGTGCTGCCACGAACTGCCGGACCTTTCCCGTGGCCACCTGGAAGCCGTCGAGCCACGGTTGTTCCGGCACCTCGAAGTAGTTCTCCCGCTCGAAATCCGGTTCCTCGGACCACTTTCCGCCGGTTACCGCGTCGACATCGCCGACGCCGACCTTGACGAGGAAGGGGTAACGGCCGTCGAACTTGATCCAGCACGCCTCCGACTGCCACATCGGCAGCACGAGCACGTCGTCGACGACACGCAACGGGAATCGGCCCAGGCTCGGCGGCAGCGGATAGGTGGTGCCGTCGTCCGGGACCCGCACCGTGCGATGGAAGGAGACGGAGAGTTCGGCATCGGCGTGGACCTCGGGGAATTCGAAGTACAGCCTGTCCTGATCGACACTGAGCGCCATCTCGTTCCTTCCGCTCCTGCCTGCCGTGTGTCGGCGAGCCTACGCCCGGACGGTCCCGTCGGGTGGGCTACCGGGCCGCACTGCGCGATCCCACTTCTGTGTGGCGTACGCCACACGGTGTGGTAAGACCGTGGGCATGTACCCCGGGAATTTCGTGTCCGTCACCCCTGACAAGCCGGCCATCGTCCGGCCCACGACCGGAGAGTCGCTGACCTACCGGCAACTCGACGAGAATTCGCTGCGATTCGCGAAGTACCTCCGCGACCTCGGTCTCGAACCGGGCGACCACATCGCGCTGATCTCGAACAACGACCTGCGCGTGATGGAGGTGTACTGGGCGGCCCTGCGGTCCGGCCTGTACATCACCGTCGTGAACTGGCATCTGACCGCTGCCGAAGCCGCCTACGTGGTGAACGACTGCGGCGCGAAGGTGCTCGTCGTGTCCGCGGACGCCGCCGAGGCCGTCGACCTCGCACCGGACGCGTACCCGGCCGTGACCCATCGCGTCGTGTTCGGCGGCGACCTTCCCGGTTTCGACGACTACGCGGAGGCCATCGCCCGGTTCGACACCACTCCCCTCGCCGATCAGCCCCGCGGCCAGGACATGCTGTACTCGTCCGGCACGACCGGCCGCCCCAAGGGCATCAAGCCGAAGCTGCCCGACGGGCAGGTGCAGGACATCCCCGATCCCTACACGGCCGTGTTCGCGCCGATGTACGGATTCGACGCCGAGACGGTCTACCTGTGCCCGGCACCGCTGTATCACGCTGCGCCGCTGCGCTTCTGCGGGACGATCCAGTCGGTCGGCGGCACCGTCGTCCTCATGGACCGGTTCGACGCGGAGGAGGCACTCGCCCTGATCGAGCGGTACCGGGTGACCGCGAGCCAGTGGGTGCCGACGATGTTCGTGCGAATGCTGAAACTCCCGGAGGAGATTCGCGCGAAGTACGATGTGTCCAGCATGAAGGTCGCGATCCACGCTGCGGCCCCGTGCCCGCCGGAGATCAAGCGCGCGATGATCGAGTGGTGGGGCCCGGTCATCAACGAGTATTACGCCTCCACGGAGGGTTCCGGCGCCACGTTCATCGACTCCGCTCAGGCTCTCGCCCACCCCGGTTCGGTGGGTCGCGACGGGGTCATGGGATTCGTGCGCATCTGCGACGACAAGGGTGAGGAACTGCCGATCGGCTCGATCGGCACCGTGTGGTGGGAGCGCGACGAGCGCCCGTTCGAGTACCACAACGATCCTCAGAAGACCGAGGAGGCAACGCACCCCGCGCATCCGACGTGGACGACGAGCGGCGACATCGGTTATCTCGACGAGGAACGGTTCCTGTATCTGACCGACCGCGCCGCGTTCACGATCATCTCCGGCGGCGTCAACATCTACCCGCAGGAATCGGAGAACGTGCTCACCCTGCATCCGAAGGTGTTCGACGTCGCGGTGATCGGTGTGCCGAACGAGGAGATGGGTGAGGAGGTCAAGGCGGTCGTTCAGCTCGTCGACGGTATCGAGCCGAGTCCCGAGCTCGAGCAGGAACTGCTCGACTACGTGCGGGAACGGGTCTCCCGGTTCAAGGCGCCGCGCAGCATCGACTTCTCCGACGATTTGCCGCGCACCCCCACCGGCAAGCTCGTCAAGCACAAGCTGCGGGCCCGCTACCTGACCCCGACACCATGAGCGCAGGCGGTGCCCAGGACACCATGAGCGGAAGCGACATCGAGCACACAGCCGACCTGGACGCGCTGGCCCGGCTGCTGCCCGACGGGGCAGTGGTCACCGACCCCGACATCCTCGCCGGCTACCGGCAGGACCGGGCGATGGATCCGGACGCGTCCGTGCCGCTCGCGGTGGTACGGGCGCGTACGACCGCGGACGTGTCGGCAACCCTGAAATGGGCGAACACCCATCGGGTTCCGGTGGTGCCACGCGGGGCAGGCACGAGCCTGTCCGGCGGCGCCGGCGGCCTCGCCGCCGGGATCGTGCTGAGCACCGAGAAGATGCGTGAGATCACGGTCGACCCGGTGACCCGCACCGCGATCGTCCAGCCGGGACTGCTCAACGCGGAGGTCAAGCGAGCCGCCGCGGAGCACGGCTTGTGGTACCCACCGGACCCGTCGTCGTTCGAGATCTGCACGATCGGTGGCAACGCCGCCACCAATGCGGGCGGATTGTGTTGTGTGAAGTACGGAGTCACCACCGACTACGTGCTCGGCCTCGAGGTCGTGCTCGCCGACGGCACCGTCGTGCGGCTCGGCGGCCCGCGCCTGAAGGACGTCGCGGGACTCTCCCTGACGAAACTGTTCGTCGGGAGTGAGGGCACGCTCGGGATCATCACCGAAGTGACCTTGCGGTTGCTGCCGCCGCAGCCACCGGCGTCGACGATGGTCGCGACGTTCTCGTCGGTGCAGGCCGCCGCGGACGCGGTGCTGGCGATCACCGGGAAGCTGCGCCCGGCGATGCTGGAGTTCATGGACCGCGCATCCATCAATGCCGTCGAGGACGCCCTGCACATGGGGCTCGATCGCGCGACCGAGGCCATGCTCATCGCGCGGTCCGATGCGCCGGGTGCCGCTGCGGCCCAGGAGATCGCGATGATGGTGCAGGCGTGCCGCGACGCCGGCGCGGACGAGGTGTTCGACACCGACGATCCGGAAGAGGGCGAAGCGTTCGCGGCGGCACGGCGGATGGCCATCCCCGCTGTCGAGCGCACCGGCAGTCTTCTGCTCGAGGATGTCGGGGTTCCGTTGCCGGCGCTCCCCGCGCTGGTCGGGGGTATCGCGGAGATCGCCGAGCGGAATGCGGTCACGGTCGCGGTGATAGCCCATGCCGGGGACGGGAACACCCACCCGCTCATCGTCTTCGACCCTGCCGACGAGGACATGACGGCCCGGGCGCACGTCGCGTTCGGCCAGATCATGGATCTGGCGATCGGCCTCGGCGGGACCATCACCGGCGAACACGGGGTCGGCCGGTTGAAGAAGGCGTGGCTTCCCGACCAGGTCGGCCCGGACGTCATGGATCTGACGCGGCGGGTCAAGGAGGCGTTGGACCCGAACGCGATCCTCAATCCGGGCGTTCTGTTCTGACCTGTGATCGAGTACCGTGTCGTCGTGCAAGAGGAGCCCGACGAGTGACCGGACAGACGCGATACGACGCAGCCGCCCTTCCGCTGCGCGACACCCGGTATCGGGAACTGGAGACGTACCCGGAGTTCGGGACGGTCACCGAGTGGCTGCACGATTACGTGCAGTCGTCGGTGCCCAACCCGAGGATGGGTGAACGCGAGTACTGGGCTGTGGTGTGCCTGCCCTTCACCTCCGAGGCGGACACCGCACAACGGTTGTGCAGCGTGCACGCGGGCGCGTACGAGACCGCGTGCGTGTACGTCGAGACGAGGCCCGACGGACAGCGCCGGCTCGGTGGGTTCGTCACCGTCGACACCACCGTGTTCGAACGCGACGCCGGCACCGGCGTCGGCGGTCTCGAAGCCGCCAACCCCGAGCTGCGGTTCCGTACGCAGCCGACGACGACAACCATCTGGTGGACGGACACGGTGGACAGCAGGGAGCAGTTCGACGCACTGCCGTGGCGGCCCGCCGCCCGGCACCTGGTCACCGAGTTGATGCGTCAGGGCAAGTGCCTCGAGGCGTCCAACCACAGCGCGCAACTCGCCAGGTTCGCGCAGGCGGACTGACTTCCCCCCGGATCCCCCTGCAATCACTGACGGCGGAACGCTGATTCGGCGGGAACCCGGGCCGGTCTCACCGAGACGAGGCCGACGGACGAGCGCACCGGCGATACTCGATGGGTCGTTTCCATCCGACCGGAGGTTGCCATGGACAACGTTCCGCCCGCTGCGCATTCCGGCATCCACGTGCGGCCGACGCTGCGGAAGCAGTGTTGGGGCTTCGTCATCGGATCGGCCTGTTTCGCAATCGGATCCGCACCCGTGCTCGCCGGCCTCCTCGGCACCTCGCGCGCCAACGCCTTCTTCTTCGTCGGAGCGTGGTTCTTCACCGCCGCCGGGCTGATCCAGCTTCTGCGCAGCGGACCGATGACGACGGAGACCGGCGGGGAACCGCTGCTCCGGGCCGAATGGCTGTCGGCTGCCGTGCAGAGCGTAGGGACGGTGCTGTTCAACGTCAGTA
This sequence comes from Rhodococcus sp. O3, assembly GCF_048897285.1. NCBI lineage: Bacteria > Bacillati > Actinomycetota > Actinomycetes > Mycobacteriales > Nocardiaceae > Rhodococcus > Rhodococcus sp. O3. The sequence continues at coordinate 19,519 of NZ_JBMBTE010000025.1, read as the reverse complement.
CCGCTGCCGCCCTGCAGGCCTACGACGTCACCGAGGAGCGGCACTTCGTGTGGCGCCCCGATGCGGCGGGGTCGGTGGCGTTCCTGATCAGCGGTGCGCTGGCGCTCCGCGTGTACCAGGAAGCTGCGCGGACGTGGGCGCCGCGCGGTCGCGACGGCTGGGCCGTGTGGGTGAATCTGGTCGGATGCATCGCGTTCGGGATCTCCGCGGCCGGTGCGTTCATCACCGCCAGCGGCGCCGAGGCGAGCGACTTCTGGGCCAACGCAGGGACATTCGTCGGCGCCCTGTGCTTCCTGATCTCTGCGCTGCTCTCGCTGCCCCGCCGCGATCGGTCCGCTACCGCGGCAGGTTGACGGACCGCGACATCCTCGCGTGCAGTGCCCGGACCATTTCGGTGGCCAGCACCGCGTGCCCGGTCATCGTGAAGTGGATCCGGTCGGCACTGAGCAGTTCCGGTCGCAGTCGCAGCGGGTGCTGCCACAGATCCAGCAGCACCGCGTCGTACTGGGCGGCGAGCGTGCGGACCAGGTCGTTCACCGCCATGACACCGTCGCGGAGTGCGAGCATGTCCTCGCCGACGAACGCGTCGGCCAGGGTGAGCGTGGTGATTGTGGCACCGGTGTCGTGAGCCGCCGCGAACAGCGACTCGAGATTGTCGGCGGTGCGCCTCAGGTCCGGACGGGCGGACCACAGGTCGTTGGAACCGCACGTGATGTGGATCAGGTCCGGTGCGAAGTCCAGCACGGGTGACAGTTGGGCCGCGACCACCTGCCCGCTGGTGGCGCCCATGCGTCCGGTGTTGAGATACGCCAGGTCCGGGTGGGTCGCACGCAGCGCGGCCGCGACCCGATCGGCCCACGGTGAGGTCGCGTACCCGGGGCTGGGATCGCCGATGCCTTCGGCGATCGAGTCGCCCATCACGGCGTACCGCGTCCACGGGGCATCGGCGAGGAGTGCCGCCTGCGTCACCGCGGGCAGGCACATCGGGTCCGTCGCCTCGGTCCAGGGCGACGCAGGGGCGGTTCGAGAGATCGAGTTCGTCATGGCTGAGCCTCCGGTCTCGACTGAAGAAGAGAGTACGATCGTTCGTGCATATGACAGTACGACCGTTCGTCCACTTAGGCAAGACATGAGAGGATGATCCGCGTGACGGAATCCGCATCGACGTCCGACCTGCGACTGCTCAAGGGTGCGCGCACCCGCGCAACGATCACCCGGCACGCGGTGGACGTTGCATCGGTCGAGGGCCTCAACGGGGTGAGCATCGGGCGGCTCGCCACGGACCTCGGCCTCAGCAAGAGCGGGGTCGCGACACTGTTCGGCAGCAAGGAGAACCTGCAGGTAGCCGCCGTCGACGCCGCCCGGGAGGTATTCGTCGAACGGATCGTCCGGCCCGCCCTGCGCGAACCCGCGGGACTTCCGCGACTCCGCGCCCTGATCGACCGGTGGCTCGACTACGCGATCGAACCGGCGTTTCCGGGCGGATGTTTCCGCGCCGCCACACTCGCCGAATTCGACAGCCGCCCCGGACCGGTCCGCGACGCACTCGCCCGCGACCGCCACGACTGGCTGAGTCTGCTGGCCGGCGAATACCGGCACGCGCGCGAGGACGGTACCGTCCCGGATCGCGACCCGGACGAGGTCGCGTTCGAGATCGATGCCGTCCTCGCAGCCACCAACACCGCACTGCGCCTGGACGATCCGCGTGCCGCCGAGACCGCTCGCTCGATCGTCGCGCGAATCCTGGACGCCGATCCGGACTGAACCGGCGTCCGGGAAGGATCCGCGTGCGTTACCGCGCGCGCTCGCCGCGCAGCGCGCGATCGTTACGCGGCTCCAGCAGCGCACCGGCCGCGATCATGATGACCGCCAGACCGAAATGCAGCCAGTTGTCGGCCGTGTTGAGCGGAACGAAGTTCGCGGCGCTGTCCGCGTCGACGATCAGTCCGTAGATCCACAGCACCGCGTAGATCACGCCGCCGCCGACGAGGAAAGCCCTGGAAGCAGGGACAGTGCGCGCCATCGCGAGCCCGGCGACACCGAAGAGCAGGTGCACGATGTTGTGGAGGATCGACACGTTGAACACGCCGAGCAACATCGCCTCGGAGTGATGACCGGCGAAGGTCATGGTGTCGTAGTTCGTCGTGATGCCGGGGATGAACCCGAGAATCCCGACGAGGAGGAACAGTGCCCCTATCACCAGGGCGGCGGCCTGGACAGGTGTTCGCGTCCTGTTGCGGGTTGTGTGCTCGGCCATGACGGTTCCCTTCTTTCGAGTTCTGCCGGCCGGCAGAACCCTCGTGCCTTCGGGCCAGGAGGATCGCTGGCAGGGACGTCCGTGGCCTACCCGTGGGAACAGCCGGGCAAACCTGGCGGGCTGCGACCGGATGTCGGACCCCGGGTGCACCATGGACGAGTGACCGACGCCGTCCTCGACCGCTTCTCCGCGCCCACCCGCGAATGGTTCGCGGGCGCGTTCGCGGCCCCCACTCCCGCCCAGCTCGGGGCGTGGGAGGCGATCTCGTCGGGGCTGCACACCCTGGTCGTCGCACCGACCGGCTCCGGCAAGACCCTCTCGGCGTTCCTGTGGTCGCTCGACCGGCTGGCAGCCGAACCCCGCGACACCCGCACGACGCGGGTTCTGTACGTCTCGCCGCTGAAGGCACTGGCCGTCGACATCGAACGGAACCTGCGCTCTCCCCTGGTGGGGATCACCCAGACAGCGAAGCGCCTCGGGCTCGAACCACCCGAGATCACCGTCGGGGTGCGCTCGGGCGACACCACCCCCGCCGACCGGCGCAAGCTCGTCCAGAAGCCGCCGGACATCCTCATCACCACCCCCGAATCGCTGTTCCTCATGCTCACCTCGGCGGCCCGCAGCACGCTCGCCGGTGTGGAGACGGTGATCGTCGACGAGGTGCACGCGGTCGCCGGAACCAAACGCGGCGCGCACCTCGCGGTCTCCCTCGAACGGCTCGACCTGCTGCTCCCACGCCCGGCGCAACGGATCGGCCTGTCCGCGACGGTGCGCCCCCACGAGGAGGTCGGGCGGTTCCTGACCGGGCAGGCCCCGATCCGCATCGTGGCACCACCCGCGACCAAGACCTGGGATCTCACGGTCCGGGTGCCGGTCGAGGACATGACCGAACTCGGCGTCGAGGCGCCGGAGAGCGAGATCCCGGGCGAGGATCCCTTCCCGGCCACCCCGCAGGCCGGCTCGATCTGGCCGCACGTCGAGGAACAACTCGTCGACCTCATCACCGCCCACCGGTCGACGATCGTGTTCGCGAACTCGAGGCGTCTGGCCGAGCGACTGACGGCACGGCTCAACGAGATTCACGCCGAACGCACCGGCACCACCGTGGACCGGGAACCACGACCGCCCGCGCAGATCGGGGCGCCGACCGAGGTGAGCTACGGTGCCGAACCGCTGCTGGCCCGCGCCCACCACGGCTCGGTGAGCAAGGATCAGCGTGCACTGATCGAGGACGATCTCAAATCGGGCCGGCTCGCGTGCGTCGTCGCGACGTCGAGCCTCGAACTCGGCATCGACATGGGCACCGTGGATCTCGTGATCCAGGTCGAGGCCCCTCCGTCGGTGGCCAGCGGACTGCAACGCGTCGGGCGCGCCGGCCACCAGGTCGGCGAGGTCTCCCGCGGTGTGCTGTTCCCCAAGCACCGCACCGACCTGATCCACTGCGCGGTCACCGTCGAACGAATGGTCGCGGGCCGCATCGAGGCCCTGCAGGTACCGGCGAACCCGCTGGACGTGCTGGCCCAGCAGACCGTGGCCGCGGCGGCGCTCGAACCACTCGACGTCGACGACTGGTTCGAGACCGTGCGCCGCACCGGATCGTTCGCCACACTCCCCCGTTCGGCGTACGAGTCCACTCTGGATCTGCTGGCCGGGCGATACCCCTCGGACGAATTCGCCGAACTGCGACCGCGTCTGGTGTGGGACCGCACCGAAGGCACCCTCACGGGACGTCCGGGAGCGCAGCGTCTCGCGGTCACCTCCGGCGGGACGATTCCCGACCGCGGCCTGTTCACGGTCTACATGGTCGGCGAAAAGGCCACGCGGGTAGGCGAACTCGACGAGGAAATGGTGTACGAGTCGCGGGTCGGCGACGTCTTCGCGCTCGGCGCGACCAGCTGGCGGATCGAGGAGATCACCTTCGACCGCGTGCTGGTCTCCCCCGCCTACGGCCGACCCGGCCGGTTGCCGTTCTGGCACGGCGACGGCCAGGGCCGGCCCGCCGAGCTCGGCGCAGCCCTCGGCGAGTTCGTCCGCGAACTCGGACACGCCACCCGGGAGGACGCCGAAACCCGCTGCAAGGAGAGCGGACTCGACGACAACGCCACCGGGAACCTGATCCGGCTGCTCGACGAACAGCGCACCGCGACCGGGCAGCTGCCGACCGACCGCACCCTCGTGGTCGAACGGTTCCGCGACGAACTCGGCGACTGGCGGCTCGTGTTGCACTCGCCGTTCGGACTGCGGGTGCACGCACCCTGGGCCCTGGCCGTGGGCGCTCGCCTGCAGGAGCGGTTCGGTGTCGAATCGAATCCGACGGCCTCCGACGACGGCATCATCGTGCGACTGCCCGACACCGAGGACGATCCGCCCGGCGCGGAGATCTTCGTCTTCGACCGCGACGAGATCGAGGATCTGGTCACCGAACAGGTCGGCGGGTCGGCCCTGTTCGCGTCCCGGTTCCGGGAGTGCGCGGCCCGCGCCCTGCTGTTGCCACGCCGCAACCCCGGCAAACGCGCACCGCTGTGGCAGCAGCGGCAACGCTCGGCCCAGTTGCTGGACGTGGCACGCCGCTACCCGACGTTCCCGATCCTGCTCGAGACGGTCCGCGAATGCCTGCAGGACGTCTACGACCTGCCCGCCCTGCGGGACCTGTTGGGACGCATCGCCCGACGGCAGATCCGCCTGGTGGACGTCGAGACCGCGACCGCGTCCCCGTTCGCGAGTTCGCTGCTGTTCGACTACGTCGGCGCGTTCCTCTACGAGGGGGACAGTCCCCTCGCCGAACGCCGCGCGGCCGCCCTGTCGCTGGACTCGTCGCTGCTCGCCGAACTGCTCGGGCGCGTCGAATTGCGGGAACTGCTCGACGCCGACGTCATCGTCGCGGCCGAACACGAACTGCAACGGCTGGTTCCGGACCGGCGCGCCCGCGACGCCGAGGGCATCGCGGATCTGCTGCGTCTGCTCGGGCCGCTGACCCTCGCCGAACTGCGGGAGCGCAGCACCGCCGACCCGACGGAATGGATCGCCGATCTGGCCGCCCGGAACCGGGTGCTGGAGGTGTCGTTCGCCGGTCACGTGTGGTGGGTCGCGATCGAGGATGCATCCCGGTTGCGCGACGCCCTCGGTGTGCCGTTGCCGATCGGCGTGCCCACGGCGTTCGTCGAACCGGTCGCCGACCCGCTCGGCGACCTCGTCGGGCGGTACGCCCGCACCCACGGACCGTTCACCACTGCCGAGGCTGCGGCGCGGTTCGGCCTCGGCGCCGCCGTGGTCCAGGACATCCTGCGTCGCCTCGCCGACGAGAAACGCGTCACGACAGGCGAATTCCGGCCCGGCGCGACCGGATCGGAATGGTGCGACACCGAGGTGCTGCGGCGATTGCGTCGCCGTTCCCTCGCGGCCGCACGCCAGGAGGTGGAACCGGTCAGCACCGCGACCCTCGGCCGATTCCTGCCCGCGTGGCACAACATCGGCGGCGGGCTGCGCGGCATCGACGGGGTCGCGGCCGTCGTCGACCAGCTCGCCGGGTTCCCGGTCCCGGCCAGTGCCCTGGAACCGCTCGTGCTCGCGCCCCGGGTGCGGGACTACTCCCCCGCGATGCTGGACGAGCTCACCGCGACCGGAGAGGTGCTGTGGTCGGGCGCCGGCTCGATCTCGGGCAAGGACGGCTGGGTGTGTCTGCACCCGGCCGATGCGGCACCGACCACCCTGGCGCCACCCACCGACATCGAGTTGAACGACACCCACCGGGCGATCCTCGACGCGCTGGCCGGCGGCGGCGGGTTCTTCTTCCGTCAGCTCGCCGACGCGCTGGCCGCACAGGGCCTCGAGGTCGGCGACACGGCAGCCGCGGCGGCGCTGTGGGATCTGGTGTGGGCGGGGCACATCGGCGGCGACACCCTCGCGCCTCTGCGCGCCCTGATCGGCGACACGTCCCGCGCCACCCCGGCGCACCGCGCACCCCGCCGCGCGCCGCGTTCGCGCATGTACCGGGGTCGTCCGGCGCTGCCGTCGCGGACCGGACCACCGACGGTGGGTGGGCGATGGTCGCTGCTACCCGAACCCGAACCGCAGTCGACGGTGCGCGCCCACGCGACCGCCGAACTACTTCTCGAACGGTACGGGGTGGTGACGCGCGGGGTCGTGGCCGGCGAGTCCGTGCCCGGGGGATTCGCCCTGATGTACAAGGTGCTCGCCCGTTTCGAGGAATCGGGCCGTTGCCGCCGCGGCTATTTCGTCGATTCGCTCGGCGGCGCCCAGTTCTCGACGCCCGAGGTCGTGGATCGGCTGCGTTCCTACGGTGAATCCCTCGAGGGTCGCCACGCCGAGACCCCGGCGGTGACGCTCGCGGCGTGCGACCCCGCCAACCCGTACGGCGCGGCGCTGCCGTGGCCGGCGCCGCGCGCCGACGACACGACTCGGCACCGTCCGGGCCGCAAGGCCGGCGGTCTGGTGGTGCTGGTCGACGGGAGGCTGGTGCTGTTCGTCGAGCGCGGCGGCCGCACCCTCCTGACGTTCGACGACGATCCCGGCGCGCTGCGCGTGGCGTGTGCGTCGCTCGCGACCACCGTCAAGCGGGGCAGCGTCGACAAGATCGTGGTGGAGAAGGTCGACGGGCGTTCGATCCACGGGCACGACTTCGCGGCGCTGCTGTCCGAGGCGGGGTTCTCGGCGACACCGCGCGGCTACCGGTTGCGGGCCTGACATGCCCGAGGGCGACACCGTGTTCCGGACCGCGGCGCGTCTGCACGCGGCGCTGTCGGGAAAGACGTTGACGCGATCCGACTTCCGGGTTCCGCGCTACGCCACCGTGGATCTGTCCGGCGCGGAGGTGACCGACACCGTCGCGTACGGCAAGCACATCCTGACGCGGTTGCCCGAATACACGGTGCACACGCACCTGATGATGGACGGCGAATGGCAGATCTACGCCCGCGGCGCCCGCTGGCGCAAACCCGGCTTCCGTGCGCGCCTGGTTCTCGAGACCGCCGATGTGCAGGCGGTGGGTTTCGACCTCGGGATCGTCGAAGTCCTTCCACACGACCGCGAGTCCGACGCCATCGGGCATCTGGGTCCGGATCTGCTCGGCTCGTCGTGGGATCCGGCTCTGGCCGCCGCCAATCTCGCACGCGATCCCGCCCGGCCCATCGGACTGGCGTTGCTCGATCAGCGGGTCCTCGCCGGTGTCGGGAACGTGTACCGCAGCGAATTGTGTTTCCTGCGCGGGGTGCATCCCGCAGTGCCCGTCGCCGACGCCGGCGACCTCGCGGCGTGGGTGGACCTGGCGCATCGACTGCTCGCCGCCAACCGCGACCGCGCCGTACGCATCACCACCGGCGACCGCCGGCCGGGCCGGAACCTGTGGGTGTACGGGCGGGCCGGACGACCGTGCCTTCGCTGTGGCAGCACGGTCGTGTCCGGCACGCTGGGTACCGCGAGCGACCCGGAGCGGGTGTTCTACCACTGCCCGTCCTGTCAGCGAGGCGCGGATCGGTGATCGTGCAGATCAGTGATCGCGCAGGGCCTTGATCAGCTCGCTCTTGCGCTTCGACGAGTATCCGGTGAGCCCGATCTCCTTGGCGCGCTTCTTCAGTTCCGCGACGGTCCAGTCTTCGTACGAACCGGACTTGCCACCCTTGTGCCCCACCGACGACCGTCCGCGTGAGGCGGCGGCATTCGCGATTCGCGCGGCCTTCTCCTTCGAAGCACCGTCCTCGCGAAGCTCTTCGTAGAGTTTCTCGTCCTTGATCGAGGGGTTCGGCATCGCATTCTCCCTTCGTCGGGTGACGGATACCCATCCTCGGGTCCGCGCAACCGCGCCCCCAAGTGCAGGATCACAGATGCAGGATCAACCGCGTCCCGCGCGCTCGACGAGTTCGACGCAGTGCTGCACGAGAGTTTCTCGCGGCACGACGATCGTGCCTTCGAGGTAGCCCATGAACAGGCTGGTCAGTGCCCCGACCAGCCCGACCGCGACCATCTGCCGTTTCTCCGGGTCCTCGATAGGGAGCTGCTCCCGCACGAGTGTCACGAATTGGGGCGCCAGTTCGACGCCGCTGGTGCCGATCGCCGGTTCACGCAACGGCGCCAGCAGCAGTACCCGTCCCATGGCGGGCTGATCGACCATCAACTCGACGAACACGCGCACGGCGGCGTCCGCGCGCTTGTTCGGGGGCGCTCCGGCGACCGCGTCGATCAGTGCCCTGCGCGCGCGGTCGCCGACCTCGTCGTAGACGGCACGGACGAACGTGTCCCGGTCGCCGAAGCTTTCGTAGAAGTACCGTTCGGTGAGTCCGGCGGCGCGGCACACCGCGCGCACGTTCGAGGCCGACCGGTCGACGGCCCCGAGCAGCTCAATTCCCGCCTCCAGGAGGGCCTCGCGTCTCACGCGCCGACGCTCCTCGAGGGCGGTGCCCGCCCAACTGCGGCGCGTTGGTTCCACGGCTCGATCCTGTCGTTGACCCCTGCGCGCCGGAATTCTACTCTGACAACATGCGTAGTCAGAACTCGCCGGTGCCGCTCGGGCCGGATTCGCTCACGTGGAAGTACTTCGGCGGGTGGCGCGGCATGCTGTTCGGGCCGTGGGCCGGGTCGATGCAGAACATGCACCCCGGCCTCGGTGCCGGCGTCGAACAGCATTCGAAGTTCTTCGACGAACGCTGGGAACGCCTGTACCGGTCGCTGTACCCCATCTACGGTGTCGTGTTCGACGGACCCCGTGCCCCCGAGACCGCACGTCAGGTGCGCGGATACCACGACACCATCAAGGGCGTCGACGCCCGCGGCCGCAAGTACCACGCGCTGGACCCCGACACGTTCTACTGGGCACACGCCACGTTCTTCTACAGCCTGGTCGTGTCGATCGAATGGTTCGACGGCCCGCTCTCGCTCGCCGACAAGCACCGACTGTTCGACGAGCACGTGCAGTGGTACCGCCTCTACGGGATGTCGATGCGCCCTGTCCCCGAGTCGTGGGAGACGTTCCTCGAGTACTGGGACCACATGTGCCGGAACGTCCTCGAGGACAACAAGGCCACCCGCGACGTCCTCGACCTGTCGCAGCTCGACCGGCCGCCGTTCCTCCGGTGGTTTCCGGAACCGATCTGGCGGGCCGTGCGTCCGGTCGTCACCCGCGGATTCCTGTGGCTGACCGTCGGCCTCTACGACCAGCCCGTGCGCGACCTGCTCGGCTTCTCGTGGTCACGCCCCGAGGAGCGCCTGCACCGTTCGATCGGCCGGGCGATCGGTCTCGGTACCCGGCTCGTGCCGTGGCGCTATCGCTACCATCCGCGGGCCCGCGCCGGGTGGGACCGTGAAGCCGGTCGGCTCCCGAGCGATGCGCCGCTCGTGCACACCCCGGCACGGAACCTGCCGCCGCTCGACCGCCGCGACCTGCCCATCCACTACAGCCCGACGGTTCCTGTGCACGGAAGCCGTTGACGACCCCTGCGACGACGACCCCGCCGACGACAGAAGCACGCGAACACGGTCGCCGCATGCCACCCTTGTCTGCATGAAGGTCGATGCCCACGCCGTGCTGCACGGTCCCCTGTTCTCGCGGAGTCAGCCCCTCGACCGCAGCAACGCCGCCAGCCGCATCAGTGCCTACATCTACGGCAACATCCTGGTGCTGGCGGCGCTCGTGCCGGTGGTGACCGACCGGCAGTACGTCGGGATCGCGATCGTCCTGGGAACCACGCTGTCGACGTTCGTCGCGCACGTCTTCGCCGAGGCGATCGGGCACAGCGTGCGTGTGGGCACGCCGCTGACCGCCGCCGAACGCTGGGCCGAGGTCCGCAATTCGGTGCCGATCCTCAGCTCGGCGGTGATGCCGTGCGTGATCCTGGCGATCGGATGGATCGGCTGGCTCGAGCCCCGTACCGCACAGCTGCTCGCCGAGATCGCGGTGCTCGTGCGGATCGGCGGGATCGTCTTCGTCATCGGCAGACTCAACGGTAAACGTCCCAGCAAGGGCTGGCTCACGAGTGCCGCGGTCATCATGCTGGTCGCTTTGTCGGTCGTGCTCACGAAGGTCCTGCTCACCCACTGACCGGGGACCGCCGAATGCCGGATCCCGGGCCGTACCGGGACTAGTGTCGGAGCATGACCGCGCCCGCCAACATCACCGCCATCGAGCGCAGCACCTCCCGGCCGTGGGAACAGTGGGTCCGCCGGCTCGACGAACTCGGCGCAGCCGAGCTGGCTCATCGGGACATCGCCCCGCACGTGCAACGTGAACTCGATTCGCTCGGCGTCGCGAACGCGGGATGGTGGGCCCAGTCCGTCACCGTCGCCTACGAACAGCACATCGGCCGGCGCGTTCCCGGCCAGCAGTCGGACGGAACCTTCTCCGCTGCCGCGAGCCGCACCGTCGACGGCTCACCGGACGACGCGCTCGCGGCGTGGACCGCGCTGATCGGCGGCCGCACCCGCCTTGCCGATCGGGATCTCGCCGGCGACCCGACGACCTCCACGACGCCGAAGTGGCGATACTGGCGCTGCACACTCGACGACGGCACCCGCGTCGAGGTCACCATCGGCGAGAGCGGTCCCGGAAGGAGCCGGATCGCGGTGGCCCACAACCGGCTTCCGTCCCCGGATTCCGTGGACGACGCGAAGGCATTCTGGAAGAGCCTGCTCGCCGAGCTGTGAGCGGGCCGCGCGGTGGATCTCGGCCGGCGCGACGGTTCCCGGGTGGTCAGCCCCAGACCGGCACCGGCTCGAGGATCTCTGCGCGGGCCTCGGGTGCCGCCGCGCGCAACGCGTCCGCGGACTCGTCGTCGGGTCGGCTCTGCGACCGGACCTCGGCGTCGACCCTCGCGCGGTACGTGCTGATCTCCCGCTCCACCGTCTCCGTGTCCCAGCCCAGGATCGGGGCGACGAGCCGCGCGACCTGCTCGGCGCAGTGCACCCCGCGGTGCGGATACTCGATGGAGATCCGGGTGCGCCGCGCGAGCAGGTCCTCGAGGTGCAGCGCGCCTTCGGCGGCGGCTCCGTAGACGACCTCGACCTGCAGGTACTGCGGCGCATCGGTGAGAGGTTGCAGCAGTTCGGGTTTGCCGTCGGCGTGGGCGAGCACCTCCTCGACGAGCGAGCCGTACCGGTCGAGCAGGTGCTTGATCCGGTATGGGTGCACCCGGTACCGATCGGCGAGGTGCATCGTCTGGTTCACGAGCGCGAAGTACCCGTCGGCGCCCACCAGCGGCACCCTCTCGGTGATCGACGGCGCGATGCGCGACGGAATGTCCTCGGCGGCCAGATCGACGGCGTCCTCGGCCATGACGCGGTAGGTGGTGTACTTGCCGCCGGCGATCGCCACCAGCCCGGGCGCCACGCGCGCGACCGCGTGCTCGCGGGACAGCTTCGAGGTCTCGTCGCTCTCCCCCGCGAGCAGCGGACGCAGACCCGCGTACACCCCGTCGATGTCCTCGGGGGTGAGCGGGGTGACGAGCACCTCGTTGACGTGGTCGAGGATGTAGTCGATGTCGGCCTTCGTCGCCGCGGGGTGCGCGAGATCGAGATTCCAGTCGGTGTCGGTGGTGCCGATGATCCAGTGGTTGCCCCACGGGATGACGAACAGCACCGACTTCTCGGTGCGCAGGATGATCGCGGAATCGGCGACGATGCGGTCGCGGGGCACCACGATGTGCACGCCCTTCGAGGCGCGCACCCGGAACCGGCCGCGCTGCCGCGACAGCGCCTGGATCTCGTCGGTCCACACACCCGTCGCGTTGATCACCACGTGCGCCTTCACCTCGGTGACGGATCCGTCCTCGGAGTCGCGCACCTGCACACCCGACACCCGGTCCGCTTCCCGCAGGAACCCGACCACCTGCGTCGACGTACGCACGACCGCGCCGTAGTGCGCCGCCGTCCGCGCCACCGTCATCGTGTGCCGGGCGTCGTCGACGACCGTGTCGAAGTAGCGGATCCCGCCGATGAGCGACGACCGCTTGAGACCCGGCGCCATGCGCAGCGCACCCGACCGGGTCAGGTGTTTCTGTGCGGGTACGGACTTCGCCCCGCCCATCCGGTCGTAGAGGAAGATCCCTGCGGCAATGTACGGCCGCTCCCACACCCGGTGGGTGAGCGGGAACAGGAACTCGAGCGGCTTGACCAGGTGCGGGGCGAGCGTCGTCAGCGACAGTTCCCGCTCGCGCAACGCTTCCCGGACCAGACCGAACTCGAGCTGTTCGAGATAACGCAGACCGCCGTGGAACATCTTCGACGACCGGCTCGAGGTGCCCGAGGCGAAATCCCGTGCCTCGACGAGGGCGACCCGCAAGCCGCGGGTCGCGGCGTCCAGTGCGGCACCGGCACCGACGACGCCTCCACCGATGACGACCACATCGAACTGTTCGGAACCCAGTCGCTGCCACGCCTCGCGGCGCTGCTCGGGCCCGAGGATCTGCACACCCGCTTGGTTGGTCACCGCGCCACTCCTGTGCCTCGTCGACGTATCCGGACCCAGGCTAGTAGCTTTCAGGTCGTACCGCTGACCCGGACGCAACCTTCCGACCACCGATTTCGAGCGAGGCCGCCGTGAACCAGTACATCGCCGCGATCGACCAGGGCACCACCTCGAGCCGCTGCATCCTGTTCGACCACGACGGCCGCATCGTCTCGGTCGCGCAGACCGAGCACGAACAGATCTTCCCGCGCTCGGGATGGGTCGAACACGACCCCGAGACGCTGTGGACGAACACCCGCGAGGTCGCGGCACTGGCGCTGGCCAAGGCGGACCTGCCGCGCGGTTCGGTCGTCGCGATCGGCATCACGAATCAGCGTGAGACCGCCGTGGTGTGGGACCGCACCACAGGCAAGCCGGTGTACAACGCGATCGTGTGGCAGGACACCCGCACGGATCGGCTGATCGACGAACTCGCCGGGGACGCCGGCGTCGACCGGTATCGCGAGGCGACGGGACTGCCTCTGTCGACGTACTTTTCGGGCCCGAAGGTGCGCTGGATCCTCGACAACGTCGAAGGCGCCCGGGAGAAGGCGGAGGCCGGCGAGCTGGCGTTCGGCACCGTGGACAGCTGGATCGTGTGGAATCTGACCGGCGGAGTCGGCAACGGCACGCAGGAACCGGGTGTGCACGTCACCGACGTCACCAACGCCTCGCGCACCATGCTGATGAATCTCCGGACACTGCAATGGGATCCGCAGATCTGCGCGGCTTTCGGGATCCCGATGTCGATGCTGCCGCAGATCCGCAGTTCGTCCGAGGTGTACGGCTACGCACGCGAACGCGGTCCGCTCGCGGGGGTTCCGGTCGCGGGCATCCTCGGCGACCAGCAGGCCGCCACCTTCGGACAGGCGTGCCTGTCGCCCGGCGAGGCCAAGAACACCTACGGCACCGGAAACTTCCTGCTGCTCAACACCGGCACCACGCCGGTGCGCAGTGAGCACGGCCTGCTCACGACGGTCTGCTACCGGATCGGTGACGCTCCGGCGGTGTACGCGCTCGAAGGATCCGTCGCGGTGACCGGATCGCTCGTGCAGTGGCTGCGCGACAATCTCGGAATCATCCGCACCGCAGCGGAAATCGAGGACCTCGCCGCGACCGTCCCGGACAACGGCGGCGCCTACTTCGTGCCGGCGTTCTCCGGGCTGTTCGCGCCTCGCTGGCGCCCCGACGCCCGCGGCGTCATCGCGGGTCTGACCCGGTTCGTCAACAAGGGCCACCTGGCACGCGCCGCCCTGGAGGCGACCGCGTACCAGACCCGCGAGGTCATCGAGGCGATGCGCGCGGATTCCGGGGTCGATCTGAGCACACTCAAGGTCGACGGCGGCATGGTCGTCAACCGCACCCTGATGCAGTTCCAGGCCGACATCCTCGGAGTGCCGGTGGTGCGTCCGGTGGTCGCGGAGACCACCGCGCTCGGCGCGGCCTACGCGGCCGGTCTCGCCGTCGGATTCTGGGAGGGCGAGGACGACATCCGCCGCAACTGGGCGGTCGGCGACACCTGGGAGCCCGCCCTCGACGAGGCCGAACGCGAGCGGCTGTACGGCGAGTGGAACAAGGCCGTCGAACGGACCTACGACTGGGCCTGAGCCTGGACCTGGGCCTTCGGGCGGGCGCCCTCGGCGGTCCGTACCGCCGCGCCCAGGCGCCGGACTGCCTCGGCGAGTTCGTCCTCGGCAGAGGTGGCGAAACACAGCCTCACGGAATGCGTGTGGTCGCCGGCCACCGCGAACGCATCACCCGGGACGAAGGCGACACCGAGATCCGCTGCGACAGGGAGCAATTCGGCGGCCGGAACCGCGGTGGGCAGCGACGACCAGGTGAACATGCCGCCGCGCACCGGCGAATACGTCACGTCCGGACCGAATTCGGCCGTCAGAGCGGCGGCCAGTGCGTGCGCACGGGCACCGTAGGTGCCGCGCAGGGTCGTCAGATGGGCGTCGAGCCAGGCGGTGTCGGCGAGCAGATCCGCGGCGATCCGCTGGGTCAGCGACGACCCGCACAGATCCGCGCCCTGCTTGAGCAGTTCCACGGACGCGCACACGTCGCGGTCGGCGAGCAGCCAGCCGACCCGCAGCGCCGGGGCGACGATCTTCGACGCGCTCGACAACCGGATCACCCGGTCCGTGTGGGAGGCGACCGGCGCCGGAGGCGGTGTACCGAACCACAGGTCGCCGTACGGATCGTCCTCGACGACGCGGAATCCGTAGCGGTCGGCGAGGGCCGCGAGGTGCGCCCGCCGCGGCGCCGACAGAACCGCGCCACGCGGATTGTGGAAGGTGGCGACGGTGTGCACGAGCACGGGCCGCGCGCCACGCGCGAGCAGCTCCTCGAGCGCATCGGTGTCGAGACCGTCGTCGTCGACGGGGACGGAGGCGAGGGTGGCCTCGGCGGCCCGGAACACCTGTAGCGCCCCGGTATACGCGGGTTCCTCGACGACGACGAGATCGCCCGGGTCGAGCAGCGCCTGCGCGATCAGGCTCAGGGCCTGCTGCGAACCGTGGGTGACGACGACCTGCTGCGGATCCACCGTGCGGCCGAGTCGGCCGCTCTCGCGGGCGGCGATCACCGTGCGCAGGTCCCCGAGCCCGCAGGTCTCGGTGTACTGGGCGGTCGCGGGATCCGCGAGCGCGGACGCGGCGGCCTCGGCGATCCGCGCGGTGGGCAGCAACTCGGCGGCGGGCAGGCCGCCGGCGAGGCTGATCACCTCGGGCCGGGCCGTGACTTCGAGCAGATCTCGGATGGCGGAACTGGTCAACCCGTCGAGACGGCGGGCTCGGATACGTGTCATGGATACTCCACGAGCAGAGGGGTGGTGAGCGAAGCAGCACCGAGCGTCCGGATCTGCGGGCGGAGGGATGCCGTGACGAGCGGTCGTGGGTACGACCGACCCGGAAAGAGCTTACCTCATCACGGCACCACCATGTGAACACGCCGTCTCACATCGTGAAATGCGCCACCGTAGAACGTGACTCGATCAGTCGAGGTCGTCGTGCCGCATGAGCTGACGCGCCGCCTCCGTGATCGACCCGCTCAGCGACGGGTACACCGAGAAGGTCGCCGCGAGATCGTTGACCGACAGGTTGTTCTGCACGGCGATCGCGATCGGCAGGATCAGCTCCGACGCCGTCGACGCGACCACGACACCACCGATGACCACGCCGGTCGCGGGACGGCAGAAGATCTTCACGAAACCGCGCTTGAGTCCCGCCATCTTCGCGCGCGGATTGGTGTTCAGCGGCAGCATCACGGTCCGCGCCGGGACCTCGCCGTTGTCGATCGCAGCCTGGCTGACACCGACCGTGGCGATCTCCGGACGCGTGAACACCGCGGACGCAACGGTTTTGAGCTTGATGGGGCTCACGCCTTCACCGAGCGCGTGGTACATCGCGATGCGGCCCTGCATCGCCGCGACCGACGCGAGCGGCAGCAGACCGGTGCAGTCACCCGCCGCGTACACGCCCGGCACCGCGGTGCGCGACACGCGGTCGACCGGGATGTAGCCACCGCGATCGAGTTCGAGTCCGATCTTCTCGAGACCGAGACCGGACGTGTTGGGAATCGAACCGACGGTCATGAGGGCGTGGCTGCCCTCGACGATCCGGCCGTCGGCGAGCAGCACGCGCACCCCCTCCTCGGTGCGTTCGACCACGTCCGCGCGGGCGTGCTTGACGAGGGTGACGCCGCGCTCGGCGAACGCGTCCTCGAGCACGAGCGCCGCATCCTCGTCCTCGTGTGGCAGCACGCGGTCACGGCTCGACACCAGGGTGACCTGCACGCCGACTTCGGTGTACGCCGAGACGAACTCGGCGCCGGTGACACCGGACCCGACGACGACCAGGTGCTCGGGCAGCTTGTCGAGATCGTAGAGCTGACGCCAGGTGAGGATGCGCTCGCCGTCCGGCACCGCGCCGGGCAGCACCCGGGGGCTCGCGCCGGTCGCGATGAGAACGACGTCCGCGTCGAGCACCTTCTCGTCACCGGTGAACAGGTTCGCGCGGACCTGGTGGGCCGCCATGCCGACCTCGCGGTCGATGAGTTCGCCGTGGCCCGAGTAGATCGACACACCGGCGGCCTCGAGCTTGGTGCGGATGTCGGCGGACTGGGCACGGGCGAGGCCCTTGACGCGGGCATGGACCTGCGGCAGCGACACGGCGGCGCGTTCGAGCTCGATGCCGAGGTCCGCGGCACGGCGCATGTCGGTGCGCACACCGGTCGACGCGATGAAGGTCTTCGACGGCACACAGTCGAACAGCACACAGGCGCCGCCGACCCCGTCCGAATCGATCAGTGACACCGTCGCGCCGTACTGGGCCGCCACCAGCGCAGCCTCGTAGCCCGCAGGCCCACCGCCGATGATCACGATCCGGGTCATTTTTCTCCTCTGTATCGATTCCGAGATGGTCCTCGGGGCCGGTTTCCGGGCGTGCAGGGTCACCGCTTCGCCCTCATAAACGCTATGCCACCGGGCGCGGGCGGCGCATACGGACGCGCGGACTCGGCGACAAGTGCCCCGAATCCTGCGTCGGGCGGTGACCGATTAGCCTTAGGCACGTGCCGATCTACGCCGCCTACGGGTCCAACATGCATCCGGAGCAGATGTTGCAGCGCTGCCCGCACTCGCCGATGGCGGGCACCGGGTGGTTGCACGGCTGGCGGTTGACGTTCAGCGGCGCCGACCTCGGGTGGGAGGGTGCCCTCGCGACCGTCGTCGAGGACGAGGACTCGAAGGTGTTCGTGGTGCTCTACGACGTCCCGGACGAGGACGAGCGCAGCCTGGACCGCTGGGAGGGCTCCGAACTGGGCGTCCACCGCAAGATCCGGGTGCGTGTGGACACCGCCGACGGGCCGGTTCTCGCGTGGCTGTACGTCGTGGACGCGTACGAGGGCGGCCTGCCGTCCGCGCGCTACCTCGGTGTCATGGCCGATGCCGCGGAAATCGCGGGCGCCCCCTCCGACTACGTGATGGACCTGCGGACCCGCAACAGCCGCAACGTCGGACCCGGCCGGCCCGACGCGTTCTGACCGCCGGGGGTTGCGTCAGGCCGGGGGTTGCATCAGGCCGCGTAGAACGGGACCGGCAGACACACCCGCACCGACACGGCGTCACCGGGGCGCAGGTCGTCGACGTCGCCGCGCAGTGAGCGGATCGTGATGCCCGGTCCGTCGACCCGCACCTCGCTGTGTGCACCACCGAAGGCGATGTCGCGGACCGTGAACGACGACTCCTCCACCGCCGCTTCGACGGCGATCTGCTCGGGTCGCACCAGAATCCGGCCGGGGCCGCGCCCCGGCGCGGTGAGCTGCACCTTTCCGACTGCCGTGTGGGCATGGTCGCCGTCCGCTTCGGCGTCGAGCACGATCGCCTCGCCCACGAACTCCCCCACCGCGACGGAGACGGGGGTCCGGTACACCTCCTCCGGGGTCCCGATCTGGGCGAACCGGCCGTCGAGCATGATCGCGACCCGGTCCGCGATCGCGAGTGCCTCGGTCTGATCGTGCGTCACCAGCACCGACGCGACCTGCTGTTCCCGCAACAGGACACGCACGTCGGCGCGCAGGCTGGACCGCAGTCCGGCGTCGAGCGCGCTGAACGGCTCGTCGAGCAGCACCACCGCCGGTCGCGGTGCGAGCGCCCGGGCCAGCGCGACCCGCTGCTGCTGGCCGCCGGACAACTGGCCGGGCTTCCGCCGGCCCATGCCCGCCAGCCCGATCAGGTCGAGGAGTTCGCCGACGCGACGGGCCCGCGCGCCCCGCTGACGGACCCGCGAGTCCCAGGTGGGTCGGGTCAGGCCGTAGCCGATGTTGCGGGCGACGTCGAGGTGCGGGAACAGCGCGCCCTCCTGCGGGACCAGACCCACGCCGCGGCGCTCGGGTGGCAGGTCCGTCACGGACCTGCCGTCCGCGACGACCCGGCCGGCGCTCGCCGGATGCAGGCCCGCGATCACCCGCAGCAACGTGGTCTTGCCGCCGCCGGACGGGCCGAGCACAGCGAGCAGGTCTCCCCGCGGAACCTCGACGGACACGTCGGTGACGACCTGGGTGCGCCCGTACCGGGCACACACCGCGTCGACGGTCAGTCCGTTCACTCCTCACCACCACTTTCGGCATCGACGCGACCGCGCAGCAGCCGGCCCAGGATCAGCGACGGCAGCGCCGCGATGAGCACGAGGATCACCGCGTACGGCGCTGCCGAACCGTATTCGAGAGTTTCGGTGTGCTTCCACATGCCGGTGGCCAGGGTCTCGTGCCCGATCGGGACGAGCAGCAGCGTCGCGGGCAGTTCCTTCGCGATGGTGAGGAACGCCAGCGCACATCCGGCGACGACCCCCGGTGCGGCGAGCGGGACCGTCACGCGCAGACCCGTGAGGAACCGGCCGCTGCCGAGCGTCGCCGATGCATCCTCGAGGCCGGGCGGGATCGCCGCGACCGCGGCATGGATGGATCCCACGGCGAGGGGCAGGAACAGCACGGCGTAGGCCACGAGCAGCATCGGGGTGTGCTGGTACCACTGCGGCAGCAGCCGGATCCCGAAGAACACGAGTGCCAGGCCGACGGTGATGCCGGGCAGCGCGAAGCCGACGTAGGCGGAGCTCTCGGTGAACCGGGCCAGCGGCGACGTCGAGCGGGCCGCGAACACGCCGACCGGCAGGGCCAGGGCGGTGGTCAGCAACGCGCCGAGCGCGGCGACCCACAGGGTGTAGGTGGTCGCGGTCCAGATGGCGGTCCAGTCGACCGACGCCTGCTGCGATCTCCACAGCCACCGGGCCAGCCCGGCCACCGGGACCCCCACG